>JAUVNV010000071.1 GCA_030599515.1 Acidimicrobiia bacterium | reverse complement strand
TGTGCGATCACGAACGCGATGACGAGACCGGCGACGAGATTGAACGTGATCCACGGCAACCTCCGCCGTACCGAGAGCCTCACCGGGGTGAAGATCGATTCTTCCACGCCCGCACCAACCATCACGGCGATGTCTTCACCGGCTTCAGCCTGGATCGCCTTGAGCGCTTCGGAGATCTTCACCATCCCGATAAGCACCCCATCGGCGTCCACGACCGGGATCGCGAAGAGGTTGTACCGCTGGATCAGTTCGGCGACGATCTCGCGGTCGGTCGTCGGTGTCACCGAGACCGGGTCGGCGAACATCACGTCGTCGAGCGACCGGCCCGGACGAGCGAAGACAAGCTCGCGAAAAGAGACGACGCCCCGAAGATGCCCGGTCTCATCGGTGACGTACACGTATGAGAGGTTCGACCCGAGTTCGTCGTGGAGCCGTCTGAGAGCCTCGATGGCTTCGCCAGAGCTGACGCCGATGGGAAGCGCCGCATAGTCGGTGGTCATCATGCCGCCCGCCGTATCGGCGGCGTGAACGAGGAGGCTGTGGATCTCCGCAGCGGACTCCGAGTCGAGGGCGGCGAGAACGGCTGTTCGCTCGTCCGGCTCGAGCGCTCCGATCACGTCGGCGGCCTGGTCGGCATCCATCATCGCGATCAGGGCAGCGGCTGTGGATGGCCGGATCGTTTCGAGCACGTCGGCCGCCGCCTCCGGCCGCATTTCGTCGAGGACCTCACCGGCATCGTCGAGATCGAGGTCCTTGAGGAGATCGGCGGCGCCCTCTTCCTGTAGAGCCTCGAGGATGTCGGCCGCATTCTCCGGCGTGGACTCGGCCAGTTCTTCCCACTCTTCATGGTGGGCGTCGAGATAGGCCTCGGCTTCGTCCGGGCGACGACGGGCGAGGTCACGAAGCGTCTCGGTGACGGCGCGAGGACCTGGGAATCTCAACCGCATGACGGGGGCAGCCTATCGCCTGTTGCGAGAGGGTGTAGACACCCGGAATAGGGCAGGCCCCCACGGGGGGAGAGGGGGCCTGCGCAGCCGATCCTGTGAATCGGCATCGATACAAGCGTAACAGACGATATCGATCGACAGCCTGTCGGATTTGTCACAGGATCGTGATCGGTGATGCGTCGTCGGGTGCGTCGAGCTGCCCGATGACGGCAGCGAGATCGCCGCCGGCGACGATTGCGGCAACCAGATCGTCGAGATCGGCTTCGGGGACGGCGAGCAGGAGGCCACCGCTCGTCTGGGCATCGACGAGGATCGTCCGAATTGCCGCCGGTGTCTCGCCGAAGTCGACGATGCCCTTCACGGCCCGGTAGTTCCGTTTCGTGCCACCCGGCACATGGCCGTCGGAGGCGATATCGGCGGCGCCGGGGAGGATCGGGATCGCGGAACCGTCGATCGTGGCGGTCACCTCGCTTGATCGCAGCATCTCGGCAAGATGGCCGAGGAGTCCGAACCCGGTCACGTCGGTCCCGGCACTGATCCCGGCCGCGACAGCGACGGCGGAGGCTGAGGCATTCAGTCGGCGCATGGAGGCGATCGCGGCGCTCTCCGATGACCGGGGAGCTCCCCCTTCTTTGGTCGCGGTCGCGATCACTCCGGTACCGAGTGCCTTGGTGAGCACCAGGCGATCCCCTGGGCGAGCGGCGTCGTTCGTGATCATTCGGTCGGGGTGCACCGTCCCGGTGATAGCGAATCCGAATTTCGGGTCGCCGTCGTCGATCGAGTGGCCTCCCACGAGGGTGCAGTTCGCCTCGGTGAGTACTTCGACGGCGCCGTCGATGACGTCGGCAGCAACACTCCACGGCAGAACGTCTCGGGGCCACGAAAGGAGTTGGAGGGCGGTGAGAGGCGTTCCTCCCATCGCGTAGACGTCGGAGAGGGCGTTTGCGGCGGCGATTCGACCCCAATCACCCGGATCGTTGACGATCGGGGTGAAGAAGTCGACGGTTTGGACGAGTGCCAGGTCATCCGAGATCCGGTAAACCCCGGCGTCGTCCGACCCGTCGATCCCGATGAGCAGATCCGGGTGCTTGGTGATCTCCGCTCCGTGCAAACGGCGCAGAACCTGCGCCAACTCGTCAGATCCGAGCTTGCACGCTCAGCCGGAGCCGTGGCTGTATGACGTAAGGCGAATGAAGGACATGGGAGGTTGAGAGTAGTCGTCGGTCGTCGGTTCCCAGATGGGAGAGCGAAGAGGTGACAGGCGACTGGCAGCAGGCGAAAGGAAGACCAGCGACACTTCACCGATACCGGATACCGGATACCGGATACCGGTTACCGACAACCGACTACGCCGCCGAAGGCGGCCACCGATCACTCAGCATCGCTCGGGCGCGATCGATCACGGTTCCCGGGTCGTCTCGATAGATCGAGTGCCCGGTCTCCGCCACGATCTCGAACGTGAGGGTCGAGTCCGGGCGGTTGTGACGCTCGAAGTCGGCTCTGGCATACAGCGGCTCGAGGGTGGCGCCGAGGATGTGCACCGGAGCGTTGATCGCGTTCATCTCGCTCCCCAGAAGCCACTCCGGATTGTCGTCGAAGGTCGCAGCCATCACGTCGCCGGACGTCGCGAGAACGGCGGCGTGCTTGCGCACGGCATCCTCCGTGTGCCACTTCGGATGGTCTGCGATCAACTGGTCGACCGACGGCGGATCCTCGGCTTCCGTGACGAGGTCGAGCCGGAGTTGGGCGATCGTGGGAGCGTTGAGGTCGATCGCCGGGTCTATGAGGAGATAGGCCTTGGCGAAGTCAGGGTCGATCGCACCCGCACGCACCGCAACCGCGCCGCCGAGCGAGTGTCCCACGACGAGGTCCCACGGGCCCGAGCATGTCTTGATCACGTCTTCGGCGTAGCCGTCGAGCGTGTAATCGGGAGCGCGGGGGCTCTCACCGTGCCCGCGGAGGTCGGGAGCAAGGCAGCTGTGATCACCGTCCGCGAGCACCTCGGCCACGCGCGACCAGACCGGCCCCGCCGAACCGAGGCCGTGGAGCAGTAGGACGCTCACGAGGTCGTCGCCGAACGAGTGGAGATGGAGACGGATCACGGAGCCAGCGTACCGGCCGAACCGGCGATGGACCGCTCCGCGTCACGTACGCTGAGGCCATGAGTGTGATCCGACAGATCCTCGGGTATCTCGGGCTTGCGTGGCTGGCCTGGCGACTGTTCGGCCCCGAGACGGAGCCGACCTACGTGGGTGACCAGGAGCGTCCCATTCGCATCCCGGGCCGAACGGTCCTCGTCGGCGAGCGCGAGTTTTTCGTGCGCGAGACCGGACCCGAGAGCGCGCCGCCTCTCGTCCTCGCTCACGGCTGGAGCTTCGACGGTGAGATGAACTTCTTCTCGATCATCCCTGCCCTCGCCGAGCGGTTTCGCGTGATCGTTCCGGACCACCGCAATCACGGGAAGTCGGACCGGATCCGGGGATCGTTCGAGATAGAGGATCTCGCCGACGAGATTGTCGGAGTTCTCGACGGGATGGGCTATGACCAGGCGGACCTCTTCGGCTACTCGATGGGCGGACTCGCTGCTCAGGTCGTCGCCCGGCGCTATCCGGATCGCGTGCGACGGCTGATCCTGGCCGGCACGGCAGCCCATCCCGTGGACCGGCACCGACCCGGTGCGTTGCTCGGCATCTGGGCCGCTCGCTCATTGGCCCGGCTCTCGAAGAAGGAAGCGGCGATGTTCACGTTCAGATACCTCCGACGGAACGGCCTTGTCGAACCCACCCATGAGCGATGGATGTGGACCGCGCTCCTCAACCGTGACCCGACGCTGTTCTACGAGTCTGCATTCGCGGCGTGGCGATTCGACTCTCGTCCGTGGGTCGGTGAGATCGGCGCGCCGACGATGGTGATCATCCCGACCGTGGACCAGATCGTCCCGGTTCGTGCGCAACACGACCTTGCACAGCGAATCGGAGCGGAGCGAGTCGTCGAACTGGTCGGTGCCGGCCACGAGTCGATCCTGTCGCACCCGGAGGCGTACGTTGAAGCGATTGTCGAGTTCTTGGGAGTAGAAAGTAGAAAGTAGAAAGTAGAAAGTAGAAAGTAGAAAGTAGAAAGACAGGGGCTACAAGCTGCAAGCTGCAAGCAAGAGGGATCCTTCACCGACTACCGACTACCGACTACCGACTAGCGACTACCGACTACCGACCACCGACACCACAGAATTCGGCAACCGTTGCTACCAGATCCTCCGGCGCATCGAGAACGACGTTGTGGCCGGCACCGTCGATCGAGACATGCTGCCCGTCGGGAACCGCAACCGCCATCTCGGCCGCGAGACTCTCGTACTTCGCATCATGGCGACCCGACACGGTCAGCAACGGCACCGCCAGCTCCCGAAGGCGGTCACCCACGTACGGCTGTGATCCCTGACCGAGTCCGCGCAACGCGGCCGCGAGACCGGTCGCCGAGTTCTCGATCCGGATCGCACGATCGGTCCGCTGCGCCCTCTCGTCGAGATGATCAGTACCGGTGATCGGATTGCTCGACCAGTCGTCGAGGAATGCGTCGAGACCGATCGTCTCGATTCGGACGGCCAGGGCATCGTCCGTTCTGCGACGAGCCTCGCGGTCGACGGCATCGCGAACTCCCGGGGACGCTGAGACCAGGACCAATCGATCGACCAGACTCGGATACTCGAGGGCGAACAGGAGCGCGATGCGACCCCCCTGGGAGTAGCCGAGCAGCGGGATCGGATCGTCGAACGACTGCAGCCACTGACCGAGCACCGACATCGTGGTGGGAATGTCGATCGGATCGATCCGGGTTCGTCCGTGGCCCGGCAGATCTGGGGCGTGGAACCGGAAGCCGGCGCCCGCGAGCGGAGCGAACTGCGCGCCGGTCAGTGTGAAGCCGTGTAGCGCTGCCACCGGGTGACCGGCGCCGAAGACCCGAACGTTGAGGCCCGGCTGCGAACGGTCAGTTCTGATCTTCGACCGGGACTTCAACCGTCATTGTGCGGTATGCGACGATACCGAGACCGGCCGCAGCGGCAAGAATCAGGAGCCCAAGAATGAGTTTCTTCATAGATGAATCGTACCCGATGCGTCGTGTGTGAAACACAGAATCGTCTTGGGGTGCGCGACGGCGAATCGGTATGCTCCGGTCCGTGCAAGGAACCCTGATTTCCGGTCGGCGCAAGTTCGGAGCACTCGCGTGGTCGGTGCTCATCTTCAACGTCCTGGTCGTGCTCGGCGGCGCGATCGTGAGGGCGACGGGTTCCGGGGATGGCTGCGGCGAGTCGTGGCCGCTATGCACCGATCGGATCATCCCCACCAACCCCGGCGTGGAGACGGTGATCGAATTCAGCCACCGCATCACCAGCGCCCTTGCGGTTCTCGGCGTCATCGCGATGTTCGTGTTCGCGCGCCGGCTATACGAGAAGGGCCACCGCGTGCGGAACGCCGCCGCCGCATCGCTCGCTCTACTGCTCTTCGAATCCCTGCTCGGCGCTTTGCTGATCGTCTTCAGCTGGGTCGATCAGGACGCGTCGATCGGTCGGATGATCGTCGTGCCGGTTCACCTCCTCAACACCTACATCCTCGTCGGAGCATTGACGCTCACGGCGTGGTGGTCGTCGGGGAACCCGGGCCCGACGAAACCGATCGATCCACGTGTGAAGCGGAGCCTGATCCTCGGAGCCCTCGGCATCTTGTTCATCGGTGCGATCGGAGCGCTGAACGCCCTCGCCGATTCGCTCTACCCGGCAGAGAGCTTCCTCTCCGGTGTGACGGAGGAGTTCTCCGCCGGAGCCCCGTGGCTGCTTCAGATCCGGATCTTCCATCCGATCATTGCCATCGCGGTCGGCCTTGGTGTTGCCTACCTCATCATGCGTCTCACCCCGACGGCAACCAGTCGAACGAAGCGGCTCGGTGCCGTCGTCGGTGGACTCATCGTGATCCAGTTCTTCGTCGGTCTCATCAACGTGATGCTCGCCGCACCTCTCGAGACCCAGGTCATCCACCTCGCGATTGCAGACACGATCTGGATCATCTATCTGATGTTCGGTGCGTCGCTTCTCGGTGAGCGAACACCTGCCGAACACCCCGTTGAGCAGGTTGTGTGAGCGATTCTGCCCGATTGACGGACTCACAGCGACCGGAGGCAGGCGCGACGCTGGGTGACTATGTGCGGCTCACGAAGCCGCGAATCATCGAATTGCTGCTCACCACCACGCTGCCGGCGATGGTGCTCGCCGCCCAGGGATGGCCGGGGTGGTGGCTCACCGTCGCAACACTCATCGGCGGGACGATGTCTGCCGCCGGTGCGAATGCGATCAACCAGGTACTGGACGCCGACATTGACCGGATGATGAGCCGGACACGGGGACGCCCACTGCCGACCGACCACATGGGTCGTGGAGCGGCCATGACCTTTGGCGTGGCACTCGGCACCCTCGGCTTCGTCTGGCTGCTGGCGACGACGAACCTCCTGGCAGCGTCGTTGTCCACGGCCGGACTCCTCTTCTACGTGTTCGTCTACACGTTGGTGCTCAAACGAACCACGACGCAGAACATCGTCATCGGCGGTGCAGCCGGAGCAGTCCCTCCACTGGTCGGCTGGGCGGCAGTCACCGGGTCTCTCTCGGTGCCTGCCTGGGTCCTTTTCGCCATGGTGTTCTTCTGGACTCCAACACACTTCTGGGCGCTGGCCATTCGCTACAAGGACGACTACGAGACGGCCGGCGTGCCGATGCTCCCCGGCGTCGTCGGTGTCAAGATGACGGCCGATCATATCTTCCTCCACAGCTTCGTGACCGTGGGCGTTGCGCTTCTGCTCGTCCCCTGGATCGGATGGATCTACCTCGCCGCCGTGGTTTTGCTCGGCACCTGGTTGATCACCGGTGCGAACCATCTCCGGTCCAACCTGGACAAGGCGATGAGATACTTCGCCGCCACGAACGGGTACCTGGCCGGGGTGTTCCTCGCGATCGCGGTCGACGTGCTGGCGTTCGGTGTCGGCGGGGTGTCGCCCGGGATCGAGACAGCGGCCCTGGTCATCGGATCGTCGTTCGTCGTGGGGGGCATGGTCGCGATCATCGCACGCGAGTTCGGCACGCACCCGGAGCGGAGACTTGTCGGCCGGACACGAGACACAGTCGAGGTGCTGTTGCCGTTCGTCGGCGCCGTCGCTCTCGTCGTCGTGGTCTGGGGCGCTGTTGCGTGAGCGATACGGCACCGATCCGTCCGGATGAGCGGTTCGATGAGGAACGTGTCGCTGCCTATCTGAGGACGCACGTCGGCGATCTCGTCGGTTCCGGCCCTGTCGAGTTCCTCCAGTTCCCGGGTGGCGCCGCGAACCTCACCTATCTCGCACGCACCGACACGGTAGAACTGGTGCTGCGTCGCGCTCCTCTCGGTTCTGTTGCGAAGGGTGGGCACGACATGGAACGGGAGTACCGGGTTCTTTCGAGGTTGTGGCGGGCGTATCCGCCGGCGCCCAGGGCGCACCACTACTGCGACGATGCCGATGTGATGGGGAAGCCGTTCTTCGTGATGGAGAGGCGACGAGGTTTCGTCGTCCGTGCCGCGTGGCCGGACGAGATGCGGGCGGACTCCACGCGCCGGGCGGCGGTGGAGAACCTCGTGGACGGCCTCTGTTCTCTTCATAGCATCGACGCAGACGAGGTCGGTCTCGGGGATCTAGGGAATCCCGATGGCTTCGTGGAGCGCCAGGTGGCGGGCTGGCGCGGCCGGTGGGAGAAGGCCCAGACGCGTTCGGTGCCCGACATGGATCGCACAGGAGAGATGCTCGCGGCCACCATTCCGGATCCCCCAGCGACGACGATCCTCCACAACGACTACAAGTTCGACAACGTCATGGTGGCCGCCGACGGCTCACTGGTGGCCGTCTTCGATTGGGACATGTCGACACGGGGGGATCCGCTCATTGATCTGGGGACGCTCCTCGCCTACTGGACAGATCCGTCGGATTCGGCGTATCCGGTCCTCGCCCATCTCGCCGTCCCCCTCGTTCCGATCATGACCAAGCGTGAGGTGGCCGACCGGTACGCGGCTTCGACGGGCTACGACGTCGAACGACTCGCGTACTACGAGGGGCTTGCCCTCTTCCGAATCGCAGTGATCGTCGAGCAGATCTACGCGAGGTATGTGGCGGGGCAGACCGAAGACGACCGTTTCGCCATGTTCGAGCCGGTCGCCCCGATCCTCGCCCACGCCGCCCTCACCGTTCTTGCGTAGATAGTGGAAGCGACCGCCTCCACTATCTACGCAAGAACGGACGGCGGCGGCTTTACGGGCGGTCGGTGAACCGTTACGCTTCCGTCCGTGACCGCACGCTATCGATTTACGTATCAGTTCACCGGGCCTTGCGTCCGGGTCGACGTGATACGGCGGTAGCGGCACCACACACCAACACACCCCCACGATGACCCGGAGCCAAGGCTCCGGGTCTTGTGGTATCCGGAGCCCTCCGATCGGAGGAGCCATGTCAGAACAACCCATCCTCAAGAGCCATCGACGGCCCGGCATCGAGACGACGGTCGTCTCGGTGCGTGCGGTCAAGTTCGGCGATGGGTCGTACCCGGTCATCGCAGGACCCATCGCGGTCGAGAGCGAAGAGCAGATCCTCGCTGCCGCGCGGATCGTCGCCGACAACGGTGGTTCGATTCTTCGTGCAGGCACGTTCATCGCGGGATCCTCTCCGTACGCTTATCGGGGTCTTGGTCCGGATGCACTCTGGATGTTGGAGCACGCAGGTCGCGAGACCAGGATGCCCGTGAGCACGGAAGTGCTCGATCCGGATCATGTCGAACCCGCCGCCGCTCACGTCGACGTGATCGAAGTCGGTCCGGACAACATGCAGAACTTCGTGCTTCTCCGGGCCGTCGGCGAGGCTGATCGACCGGTCATCCTCCACCGAGGATCGGCAGCGACGATCGACGAGTGGCTCCTGGCCGCTGAGTACGTGCTCGATGCCGGCAACGAGGAGTTGGTTCTCTGTGAGCGGGGGAGCAGGGGTTTCGATCCCCGCACGTCCGAAACCCTGGACATCACGGCGATTCCCACGGTGCAGCGGATGTCGCATCTTCCGGTGATCGTGGATCCGTCGTCGGCCGCCGGCCACCCGGAACTCATTCGCCCCCTGGCGCTCGCGGCGCGTAGCGCCGGGGCGGACGGACTCGTGGTTCCGTTCCATCCAGATCCTGCGAATGCTCTCGCCGGCAATGGGTCCCATCTCGATCCGGCGTGTTTCACGGCCCTCATGGACGCCCTCGGCATCCCATCGATGCGTGACGAGATCGACCGCATCGACCGTCAGGTGATCCGGCTCCTCGCCAAGCGCCTGCAGAACTCGATCGACATCGGGCGGATCAAAGCGCAGCGAGACCTGGCAATGCGGTCACCCGACCGAGAAGCGGAGCTGATTGGGGAGATGCGGGAGGAGGCCGTCGAGGGCGGTATGGATCCCGACTACGCCCAGGAACTCATCGAGGTGGTACTTCGCCACAGCAGAGCCGCTCAGCGACGCGCGCTCGGGCGAGGCGAGGAGTCCGACGTCGAGTAGCGTCGGTGCCCATGGATCACATCAACACCGGGGAGGACGGGGTGCGTCGCTGCAGTTGGGGGAATGGAACCCTGGACTACGCGGCCTATCACGATGATGAGTGGGGCCGTCCGGTCGATGACGACGCGCGCCTGTTCGAGAAACTGAGCCTCGAGGGGTTCCAATCTGGCCTCTCATGGATCACGATCCTCCGGAAACGACCCGCGTTTCGGGAAGCGTTCGCCGGTTTCGACATCCAACAGGTGGCACTGTTCGGGGAGGACGACGTGGTCCGCATGCTCGACGACGCCGGCATCGTGCGGCACCAGGGGAAGATCCGCTCGACGATCAACAACGCTCAGTGTTCGCTCGAAGTCGTCGACGAGTTCGGCTCGCTGGGGGCTCTCATCTGGTCGTTCGAACCGGATCCCCGCCCGCCGACGTGGGACGCCACGACCCCCGAGTCGGTAGCCCTGGCGAAGGAGCTGAAGCGACGCGGTTTCTCGTTCGTAGGACCGACAACGGCCTACGCGTTCATGCAAGCGATGGGCCTGGTGAATGATCACTGGCCCGGTTGCGTCGTCCGGGACACCGTTGAGGCGGAGCGGACGGCCTTCGAGCGCCCGGTGCCGAGTGGATCAGTGGCCTGAGTAGCTGAGGAAGAGTTCCCCGCTGCCAGCCGCGAGATTCGATCCTTGGGCGAGATGAGCGAGTCTTCGCCGACAACCGACAACCGACAACCGACAACCGAATACGGGCTACGGGCT
>JAUVNV010000060.1 GCA_030599515.1 Acidimicrobiia bacterium | reverse complement strand
TGCTCGCCATCGTCGACGACGAGATCATCGGCGGCGTCATGTTCCTCGAGTGGGACGATGCTCTCTGCTACAAGTTCAATGCCTCGAGCGCCGAATATCTCTCGCTGCGCCCGAACGACCTCGTCGTCTGGGAGGGCATCGAGTTCGGGCGGTCGAAGGGCCTCCGCTATCTCGACTTCGGCCTCAGCGATTCCGAGCAGGAGGGTCTGGTGCGATACAAGAGGACGTTCGCGACCGAGGAGCGAGAGATCCGCTTCTTCGAGCACCCCGCGGAAGGGTCACCGAGCGAGGCCGATCGAACCATGCGTGCGTTGTTGCCGCGGCTGACCGAGATCTTCGTCGACGACGCGGTTCCCGATGAGGTCACCGAGCGGGCCGGCGACGTCCTCTATCGGTTCTTCTCCTGAGCCGGGACCTCGGCGGGAGCGGAAGGCAGATGGTGCAACCAGAGCGAGAGGAAGAAGGCGATCGCATCCGGTGACTCCTCGGGGAGGAGATGGGCCCCGGGCACCGTCACGACCGTCTGGTTCGGGAGCCGCTCCGCCAGATCGCGGGTGCGTCCTGTCACGAGGTATCCGGGTCGCCCGAGCACGAGAAGCTTCGGGATGTCGGTCTGCTTGAACCATGTCCCCACCGCCTTGACCAGGGCCGCCGATTCCTGGGGCTTCCCATTGGCGGGGATGAGATTCAGGGCGGAGAGCAGGGCCCTCCTCGGCTCGCCGGGGTGCCCGAAGGCGCGTCGGTACTCCGCTTGCACGTCCGGTGCAAGCGACCGGCGGACCTGGGTGTCCATGAGGTGCTCGAAACACTCGTCGGACTCCATCACGTACCATCGACCGTCGGGGGATCGGGCACGTCGTATGGATTCCCGCAGGGATTCCGGGAATTCGGGCCACGCCAGCGGCCGCGTGATTGCCTCGAGGTGGCAGATGCCCCTCAACCTGTGTTCGTTCATCCGGGCCCACTCCAGGCCGATGATCGACCCCCAGCCGTGGAGGACCAGGGTGATGTCGTTCCCGATGTCGAGCGCGTCGAAGAAGGCGTCGAGATATGCAACGTGTTCCTGCCATCCGAGCGGGATCACTTTCCCGGTCGCCGGGTCGGTTTCAGCGGCATCCGGGCGGTCGGAACCGCCGGTGCCGATGAGATCAACGGCGACGCACCGCGCCTCGGGCGCCTGCCGGGGTATCACGTCCCGCCAGAGATACGACGAGCTGATCCCCCCGTGGATGAATACGAGCGGAGGTCCCGATCCGGTGTCGGTGAACGCCATCGACTGTCCGAGGACTTCGACGGTCTCCTTCTTGAAGGGCTCCCCCTCGGAGGCCGCCTTCTTCGGGCGCCGCTTGCGGTTGAAGATCCTGGCGAACACAGCGCCAATCTAACTGAACGGGCCGCAGTATCTCTCGTATCGTCGTCGTACCCGGTCGAGGATGGGGGTTGTCCAACTCCGGGTGTCCCATTACGCTCACCCTGGGGGAATCCTCCCCGACGGCCCCGGTCGGATTCCGCGGGACGGCGTGACAGTCTGGAGGGTCAGGTGTGATGCAACAGAACCCGGATCGGTTTGCCGCGGCGTCCGGAACGACCGGAGCGCTCGCGTTGATCGTGGAGTTCGTCGACGCGCTCGACCGCTCCGGGATCGCGTACTGCCACTGGAAGAGCAATGAAGCCATCGACCGGTCGGCGAGCGGAGAGAACGACCTCGACCTGCTCGTAGCTCGTGAGGACGCGGTTCGTTTCGAAACGATCCTCCACGAATTGGGGTTCCGGCTCGCCCGGCCGACTCCGGACCGACAAGTGCCGGGCGTGCTCGACTACTACGGCCTGGACGAAGGATCGGATCGCCTCGTTCACGTCCATGCCCATTACCGGTTGATACTCGGCGACGACATGACGAAGAACTTCCGTCTGCCCATCGAGAGCGCCTACCTGAGATCGGGTGAACGCCTCGGCCTCTTCCCCGTCCCGAGCGCGGAGTTCGAGTATGTGGTCTTCGTCCTGCGCATGGTGGTGAAGCACTGTCCGTGGGATGCGCAGCTTTCGCGCCGGGGCCGTCTCTCGATCTCAGAGGGGCGCGAACTCGTCTACTTGGAAGAGCGGATCGATCGGGGTGAGGTCGATCGAATCCTGAAGGAGCATGTGGCGTTCATCGACGGCGCGTTGTTCGAGGACTGCCGTGTGGCGATTACCCGCGACGCCGGGCCGGTCTTCCGGGCGGTGACGGGACGACGGCTGCTGCGCGCACTCGGCGGTCACGGGCGGAGGGCGCCGATCGTCGATCTCTCGCTGCGGGTTTGGCGTCGTTCCCAGCGCCGGATCGCGCGCAAGGTCACCAGGCGGCGTCCGCGGAAGCGCCTCGACACGGGCGGCCTGTTGGTCGGCATCGTTGGGGGGGACGGCTCCGGCAAGTCGTCGGCGGTCGACATGGTTGTGACCGGCCTGTCGCGTGACCTCGTCGCGACGTCGGTGCACTTCGGCAAGCCGGAGCGTGCCCCGACCACCCGGGTTGTCAAGGCGTGGCTCCGCACCTTCCGCGGCTTCGGCCGGTTCCAGGCCACGAGCCTCCCGGCAGGCGTGGACTTCGAGAGGATCAGCTTCCCCGGCTATGGGTTCCTGCTGACACACGTCCTCACTGCCAGGGATCGATACCGTGCCTACGTTGGAGCCCGCCGGGCGGCCAACACCGGCACGGTCGTCGTCTGCGATCGTTTCCCGCTCGAGGGCCTCCGGCTCATGGACGGCGCTCGAACGACGGAGATCGTCGAGGTCGAGGGCCGCCCCCTGGCACGATGGCTCATCGATCGGGAAGCCGCCTACTACGACCGGATCCTCCCTCCGGATCTGCTCATCGTCCTGCGGGTGGATCCCGAGATCGCGGTGGAGCGTCGGCGTGGTGACGAGGATGAGGACTTCGTACGGCGCCGTGCTGCGGAGGTGTGGGAGCACGATTGGGAGAGTGCCGGTGCCGACTCGATCGTCGTGGTCGACGCGGCGCGGCCTCATCCCGAAGTGCTTGCGGATATCCGCGCCACGGTCTGGGAGGCGCTGTGAGGAGGCCATGGCGGCTCGAGGTAGCGTCCCGGCCGGCCGGGATCGAATCGAAGGAGGTTCTGTGCGAGCTCTTGTGACCGGAGCTGCCGGGTTCATCGGCAGCCACCTCGTCGAGCGGCTGGCCGACGACGGATGGGACGTCGTCGGTGTCGACTGCTTGACCCCGTACTACGACGTCGGCCAGAAGCGTGCCAACCTCGACGAGTTGTTGGGTCTCCCCAACTTCGAGTTCGTGGACGCCGATCTACGGACGTGTGATCTGGAACGGCTTCTCGACGGCATCGATGCCGTGTTCCATCAGGCAGGACAGCCCGGGGTGCGGGCGTCGTGGGACGATTTCGGCTCGTACGTCGCGCACAACATCGAGGTGACGCAGCGAATGCTCGAGGCTGTGCGTGTGAAGCCGGTGTCGAGATTCGTTTTCGCGTCGAGCTCGTCGGTGTACGGCGATGCGCTCGCCTACCCGACACGTGAGGAGACGATCCCGCAGCCGAAGAGCCCGTATGGTGTGACCAAGCTGGCCGCGGAGCATCTCTGCGGCGTGTACGCCCGGAACTGGGGTGTGCCGACGGTGTCGTTGCGCTATTTCACCGTGTTCGGTCCGAGGCAGCGGCCCGACATGGCCATGCATCGCCTGATCGAAGCGGCGTTGTCGGGAGAATCCTTCCCCCTGTTCGGCTCGGGCGCGCAGGTGCGCGACTTCACGTACGTCGGGGACATCGTTGCGGCCAATCGACTCGCCGCAACCAGCGACGTGTCGCCCGGAGCGGTGCTCAACGTCTCCGGCGGAGGGGCGATGAGCATGACCGAGGTCATCGAGACGGTGGAGCGCCTCACGGATCGGATGATCGAACTCGATCGTCTCCCCGTTCAGGCCGGTGACGTGGACAGGACCAGCGGAGCGACCGATGCCGCTCGCTCCGTTCTGGGATGGGCCCCGGAGGTGTCGGTGGAAGAGGGGCTCGCTCGTCAGGTCGAGTGGCATCGGAGCCGGTGAAAGGCGCCGGCCGGGGTCGGCTGGTGGTCAGCCGTTCGCGGCGACCTGTGCCCGGAGGAAACGCGCCACATCGGAGGCCAGATCGGCCGATGCAGCGCCGAGACCCGAGAGTAAGGGCCGGCGCTGGTTGAACTTCCGCTCGTCTCCGGAAGGAAGCGCCACCCAGCCGCCGGCGGCGGCGACGAGGGCGGCACCTGCCGCGACGTCCCATTCGTGCTTCGGGACGAGCGTCCACGTAACGTCGGCGCGCCCCGCAGCGACAAGCCCCATCTTGAACGCCACTGAGCCCATCGGCACGACGTCGAACGGCTCGCTCGCGAAACGGTCCCATTCCCCGCGTCGGACCTCGGATCGGGAGGCGAGGACGACGGCTCCAGATAGCGAAGTGGCCGTCGCAGGCGGCCGGTTGCCGGTGTAGGTGACGCCGGTCTCGATCGATCCGACGATCCGCTCTCCGGTGGCGGGATTGCAGATCCCGCCGGCGACGGGCTTGCCGTGTTCGACGAGGCCGATGGAGATGCACCATTCGGGAATCCCCTGGACGAACTCCCGCGTACCGTCGATCGGGTCGACGATCCAGACGCGGTCGCACCCGAGTCGGTCGGTGCTGTCGGCGGTCTCTTCGAAGAGCCATCCTTCACCGGGCCGGGGGAGCAGATCGAGCAACACCTCATTGACGGCGAGGTCTGCTGCCGTAACGGGATCGTCGCCCTGCTTCATCGTTGCTTCGATGGCGCCGGGCGTGAACGGCTCGAGCGCGACGACGGCTGCGTCGAGCGCCTGAGTGATGCGTTGCAGATCTTTGTGCCGGGTCATAGGGGCCACCTCAGAGGGACGATGATGATGATACCGAGGAATGCGATGATCGTGAGGGGGAGGCCGAGCCTCAGGTAATCGGTGAATCGATAGCCTCCGGGGCCGTAGACCATGGTGTTGGTCTGATAGCCGATCGGGGTCAGGAAGGCGAGAGCGGAGGCGACCGCGATGGCGATGGCGTAGCCGCGCGGGTTCCCGCCGGTCGCCGCAGCGATCGAGAATGCGATGGGTGTGAGAAGGAGCACCGAGCCCTTGTTCGTGATGATCTCTTTGAGGATCACGGTTGCGAGCACGATCGCCGCGAGGATCGCGACTTGGCCGAACGGTGCGGCGGCATCGATGATCCAATCGGCGAGGCGAGCGCCGAGCCCGGAGACTTCGATGGCAGCCGCGAGACCGAATGCGGCGGCGATGGTGACGATCACGTCGAGGTCGACGGATCGGCGAGCTTCGCCGGGTGTGACGGCGCCGCCGACGACGAGGATGAGTGCGCCGAGGAGTGCCGCCGTGACGAGCGGCGTGATCCCGGACACGGCGAGACCGACGATGCCGATCCCGACGGCGGCCACGAGCGGCGCCCGCGGGCTCGACACCGGCGGTGCGGGTCTCAGCGGGGAGATGAGCAGGAATGCCCGGCGGTCCCCCCAGCGAGACTTGAATCCGGGGTCGGAGATGAGAAGCAGTGTGTCTCCGACCTGGAGTTCGATGTCCCCGATCTTCTCGTCGATTCGTTTGCCGGCACGGTGCACGGCGACGATGGCTGCCTGGTAGCGGCTCCGGAACCCGGACTCGCGCACACCGCTTCCGATGAGCGGTGAGTCTGCGCCGATGACGGCTTCGAAGAACCCGATGCGTCCGGTGTCGAGTCCGTTGACGTGGTCGTGTTCGGGCGAGGCCAATCCGGTCATCGAGTGGAGGTCGACGACGTCGTCGGCTCGGCCGACGAATCGAAGGCGATCCCCTCCGTGGAGACGCGTGGACGGGCTGATCGGCGCGATCGTCTCTCCGTCCCGTTCGAGTGACGCGAGGAAGACGCTGCTGAGATTGCGCAGGCCGGCGTCTTCGACGGAGGTGCCGTCGATCGGGCCTTCGGAGACGACGGTCATGTCGACGACGAACTCCCGGATCTCCTCCTCGGCCGATCCACGTGCCGATCGTCGATCCGGGAGGACGATCGGTGAGAGGATGATCAGAGCAACGAGAGCGACGACGGCGATCGGGAGTCCGACCCAGGTGATCTCGAAGAACCCCAGCGGTTCTTCTCCGATCGCCTCGAGAAGACCCGACGCGACGATGTTCGTCGCCGTTCCCATCAGCGTGACGGCACCGCCGAGGACGGCGGCGAACGACAGTGGCATGAGGTATCGGGAGACGGAGCGATCGTGCGCCCGGCTCCACGCCTCGAGTTGAGGGATGAGCATGGCGACGATCGGCGTGTTGTTCAGGAACCCTGAGATGGCGGTCGTGGGTGCGGCCACGCGAGCGAGCGCGGCCCGTTCACTGTCGCGGCCCCCGAGCATCCAGCCGACGAGCGGGGCGAGGACCCCGGTCTTCTCGACGGCGCGGGCGACGACGTAGAGGGCGGCGATCGTGATCGGCGCCGGGTTCGAGAACCCGGCGAACGCCTGCGATGGTGTGACGATCCCGGCGACGAGCACCGCCACCATCGCCCCTGCCATCGCCCCACCCGGTGGGAGCCAGTTTCGTGCGAGCACGACCATGGTGATGACCACGACCGCCAGGGTGTACCACGCCTCCCAACTCACCGCTCACCCACTTCGCCTGCAGTGAACGCGGCGGAACGTGTATCCGGGCTCGCACATGGTCACTGCGAATCGTCGACAAGCGTCAGAAGCCGACGAGCGAGCGTGGCAGTGTCGACGTCGGTGGTGTCGAGTCGCAGGTCGGGTGCCGTAGGCGCCTCGTACGGGTCGTCGATGCCGGTGAACCCGGCGATCTCTCCGGCCCGAGCCTTGCGGTAGAGACCCTTGGGGTCGCGTTCCTCACAGACTGCCACCGGTGTGTCGATGTGAACCTCGTAGAAGGGGATTCCCGCCGCCCTGTGGGCCTCGCGCACGGCGTCGCGATCGCTCCGGTAGGGGGAGATCAGCGGGGCGAACACGACGAGACCGGCATCCGCCATCAGGCGAGCAACTTCACCGACCCGTCGCACGTTCTCGGAACGATCCTCCGCGGAGAACCCGAGGTCGGCGTTCAAACCGTGCCGGAGGTTGTCTCCATCGAGCGTGTAGGCGGCACGTCCCCCTTCGATCAGGAGCGCCTCGGCGAAGTGAGCGATCGTCGACTTCCCGCTCCCGGAAAGGCCGGTGAGCCACAACGTCGCCCCGGGTCCACCCGTCACCGCGGCTCGATCGGTCCGGTCGACACCCCCGGGGTGCCAGACGACGTCGCGGCTCATTCCGCGGGACCGCCGATCATCCCGGCTCCGACGGTGTTGTTCGTACCTTCCTCGACGAGGATGAACGACCCGGTCTCGCGGTTGCGGCGGTACTCGTCGAAGAACAGGGGAGCGGTCGTCCGGATCCGGACACGCCCGATCTCGTTGAGGCCGAGCGAAGTCGCCGATTCGTCACGATGCAGCGTCGTGACGTCGAATCGGTACTGCAGGTCCGTCACCATCGCCCTCGCCCAGCGGGTCGTGTGCTTGATCGCGTACTTCGCGCCGGGACGCAACCGTACGGACTCGGACATCCACACGACGATCGCGTCGATGTCTTGCCCGACCATCGGCTGGTTGTGTGGCCGGGAGAGCATGTCTCCGCGAGAGAGATCGATGTTGTCCTCGAGACGCATCACGACCGACATCGGTGTCGGCGCCTCGTCGATGGCACCGTCGTAGGTGTCGATCTCGACGATCCGCGTCGTGAAGCCCGAGGGGAGGGCGATGACCTCATCTCCGGGCCGGAACACGCCGCTGGCGATCTGACCGGCATAGCCGCGGTAGTCGTGATGCTCTGCGGTGTGTGGACGGATGACGTACTGGATGGGGAAGCGCGCATCGATGAGATTCCGATCTGACGCGACGTGGATGTCTTCCATGATCTTGAGGAGCGGCGACCCGTCGTACCACGACATGTTGAGCGACGGTTCGACGACGTTGTCGCCTTCGAGGGCGGACACGGGTACGAATCGAAGGTCGTTGATGTCGAGTCGTGCGGCGAAATCCCGGAACTCGTCGACGATCTTCTCGTACACGTCTTCGCTGTAGTCGACGAGGTCCATCTTGTTCACGCACAACACGAGGTGTGGGACCCGGAGCAGCGACGCGATGAACGCATGACGCCGGGTCTGCTCCAGGATGCCATTGCGGGCGTCGGCGAGGACGAGTGCGATGTCGGCGGTTGAGGCACCCGTCACCATGTTGCGTGTGTACTGCACATGACCGGGGGTGTCGGCAAGGATGAATTTGCGTTTCGGCGTCGCGAAGTACCGGTAGGCGACGTCGATCGTGATGCCCTGCTCCCGCTCGGCACGCAACCCGTCGGTCAGCAACGCAAGGTCGACGCGATCGCCACCACGCTGCCGGGAGGCTGCTTCGATCGCCGCGAGTTGATCCTGGAAGATCTGCTTCGTGTCGAACAACATCCGACCGATCAGCGTCGACTTGCCGTCATCGACCGACCCGGTTGTTGCCAGGCGTACGAGGTCCGTGTGAATCATCAGAAGTAACCCTCGCGTTTGCGGTCTTCCATCGCCGCATCCGCGGTGAGGTCGTCGGCCCGACTGGCTCCCCGCTCCGTGATGCGGGTCGTGGATACCTCGTCGATGATGGCTTCAACCGTCGATGCGGTCGAAGCGAACGCGCCCGTGCACGACATGTCGCCCACCGTCCGGAATCGCACCGTCGCTTCGTACACCGCCTCGTCGTCACGTCGTTGAATGAACGGACTGTCGGCCATCAGCAATCCGTCACGCTCGAAGACGCGCCGACGATGCGAGAAGTAGATGGACGGCAAGTCGATCTCCTGGTTCAGCACGTACTGCCAGATGTCCATCTCGGTCCAGTTCGAGATGGGGAACACCCGGATGTGTTCACCGTTGTGGTGCCGTGCGTTGTACATGCTCCACAGCTCGGGACGTTGGTTCTTGGGATCCCACTGCCCGAACTCGTCTCTGAACGAGAACATCCGTTCCTTCGCCCGAGCCTTCTCCTCGTCGCGGCGTGCGCCACCGAACACCGCATCGAAGCGGTGGCGCTCGATCGCCGCCAGCAGAGGCTCGATCTGGAGCCGGTTCCGGGATGCGTTGGGACCGGTCTGCTCGACGACGCGACCTTCATCGATCGCCTCTTGTACCGAGGCGACGATCAACTCGGCGCCGAGTTCGGTAACCGTGCGGTCGCGGAACTCGAGGACTTCATCGAAGTTGTGACCGGTGTCGACGTGCATGACGGGGAAGGGCAAGCGGGCAGGCCAGAAGGCCTTGACCGCGAGACGCAGCAGGACCGCGGAGTCCTTGCCCCCCGAGAACAGCAGCACGGGGCGCTCTGCCTCGGCAACCGCTTCACGGATGACGTGGATCGACTCGGCCTCGAGCGCCTCGAGATGACTCAGTTCGTAACTCACCGCCGGAAGCGTAGCGCGGGTCTGATCCGTGCGACTGAGACATATTCACCACGATCCTGTGCGATCCGGGGGACGCAAACGCTTGAAGCCGGCGAACGTCGTTCCCGTGAAAACTGGGGCCGAGATCCACGATGATGGGAGCCGACCGGGACCTGCATTGCGTCCGCAGGTGCTTCACCGCCGGATGCTGCCGGCGCTGCATAGCCGCAGTCGCCGAGCCCCGGCGGGTACAGTCAAAGTACGAATGAAGTGCGTGATCTACGTCCGTCGGCTGCTCGAGCGACTCCGCTCATCTTCGCCCAGGTCACGAACGACCGTCTTGCTTGCCGGCCTGCTGGGCCTTTTCGCTCTCGGGGCGCAGGTCCATCCCTGGACGGTCATCGGATTCGTGGTCGTCGGTCTCCTTGCCGGCGTCGCTGCCGTGGTTGCCGCACAGGTCGTCCACAGGCGCTTCAGGCAGAGAGCGAACACGAACAGGAGACTCGGCAGCCTCGAATCGCTGGCCGTCGAGCACCGCCCGCTCCAAGCGGAACCGTCACAACGGTCCGATCGACCGGCGTCCGGGTCCAACGCCGCCAATGGCTCAGTGGCCGAAAGGGTCGCCGAGATGCGTGCCCGGTACGAGAGTCAGGGCTCGAACGGCACGACCGACCCTGATTTCGATGATGATCACGAATTCGTTGATGAGCTCCCGACCGCGAGTCGGCCGCCCGATGACACGCTCACGCCGGTGGAGGATCCCAACGAGCCTGAGAGCGGTTTCGTGGTCATCGACGACGTCGCCGGTGATCCTCGTCCGATCGCCGACGAGGTTCACGATTCCGCCGCGGAGTCCCCGGCGCGAGCCGGGTCACCCGCCGTCATCGAATCTTCGCCGGTCGCAGATGACCCGACCGGGGAAGGAGATCTCGTCGGCCCCACAGGCGCTGAGATGGCGTCGCTCTTCAACCGCTACGAGGACATTGCTCGCACCGATGTGGAAGGCCTCACCGATGACGGGCGCGACTTCGATGCGGAGATTTGGCTCGACCTCACACAGGGTGAGGCATGGCCCTACATCGACGCAACGAGGAGGACCGCAGAGGGTCTCTGGGTGTACCTACGCTCGGGCGAGGTCGTCTGCAAGTTGCAGGGATCCGACGCCTGGACCTGCGTCGACGACCGTGAACGAGAACCCGCGAGACCCGCCGTAATTGTGTCACTCGTTCCCGCTCGGGAACCCACCGAGCCCACCTTCGTCATCGCGCTAGAACCGAGCACGGAGCGCACCCAGGAGCAGGGAACCGCCCCAGGCCAACCTCAGTGATCGAGCGGAGAGCGACCGCCTCGTCATTAGCGTCTCCCAAGCCCCGGACCTATGTCCGCCGCGCCGGTGACCCCCCCCGGCTCCCGGCGACCGGGTGCCTTCATTCGCGATCAAGCCGATACCTCGAAGCGCAGCGGGTTAGGGAGTTCTTCGCTCCGATGTGCGCCGCACAGACATGCCCCCCCCGGCTCCCGGCGACCGGGTGCCTTCGTTCGCGATCATGCCGGTGCCTCGAAGCCCCGCGGATAGGGCGCTTCCGATCCTCTTCCTCCCCCTCAGGGGGAGGTGCCGACGAAGGAGGCGGAGGGGGTCAGAGTCTTCGATCGGAACCGTTTGACCCCTCCCGTCAGCGCCCGGGGGCGCTGCCACCGTCCCCTGAGCGGAGGGAAGAGCATGCGTGGGTGGCCGACTCAGTCTCTGCCTATCCGCTGATCTTCCAAGTGTCGCGGTCGCGCCGGTGCCCGCCGGTCTTGCTCCCGACGGGCACCGATGCTCAACCCGTATTTACGGCTTGCGAGCGTCACCCTTCGTGTAGTCGCAGACACCGGTCGGGAAGATCGTTTCGAGTGCTGCGATCTCGGCCCCGTCGGGCGTCCAGGTTCCGTAGTCGCCCCGGGCGACCGCTGCCGACACGGGCATCAGTTCGCACACGAACACGTAACCCGATATGTGACCACCGGCGACGATCCGCGACGTTGAGAACACCGGGAACTGC
>JAUVNV010000253.1 GCA_030599515.1 Acidimicrobiia bacterium | reverse complement strand
CTGTCGAGCCATGCGTTGGTGTCTTCCTCCGCCCGAAGACGCACGAGATGCCGGTGCAGCGCCTCTCGGAGGAGCTCAGAACGGTCGATCCCCAGGCGATCAGCCCATAGCGTCGCGTCGGTCGCTTCCTGATCGGCGACTCTGAAACTCAGCATCGTCATACCTCCACTCTATGCTGTATGACATCGGTGTCAAGGCGGCGAGCGTTGCTGCCCCTGCCTCGGATCCATCGCCGCGACCGTATCAGTCACCCACGACACGAACTGAGACCGCCGGCGCAGGATCATCCTCGTCCACTCCGGCTCGGCGGCGCTCCAACCCGACGAGGCGCACGACATCCGTCTCATGCCGCACCCGACCGCGGCGCGGGAACTCGTCCGGTAGCGCCGGGCAACTGTCCTTCGGGGATCCCGGGACATACCATGAGGCCCGTGACCGACACTCGCACGCGCGTTGTGCTCCTCGGAACAGGCACGCCCCGCACCGAGGCTGGCCGTGCCGGGACATCGACGGCCGTGATCGTCGACGACCGGCCGTACGTCTTCGATTTCGGTCCGGGCGTGGGTCTTCGACTGTCCGAGGCTCACCAGATCGGCATCAGTGGGCTCGCCATGTCCGGGGTGACGAGGGCGTTCCTCACCCACATGCACTCGGATCACACGCTGGGTCTGGGAGCACTCATGCTGACTCCGTGGATGTTCGGCAGGGAGGATCCGCTCGACGTCTACGGGCCGCAGGGCATGACCGCGATGGCACGCAGTGTCGCCGCGGCTTACTCCCTCGACGTGGCCAAACGGGCCCTCAACGAACCGCACTCCGAGCGAGGGCACGAAATCATCGGAAGGGACGTCGTACCGGGCGTCGTCTACACGGATGAACTCGTCGAGGTCGAGGCGTTCGCGGTACAGCACGGTGACTGGGACCCGATTGTCCACGGACCGTTCCCGGCGATGGGGTATCGCGTCACGACGCCCGATCGGACCGTGGTGATCTCAGGCGACACGGGTCCGTTCCCGGAGATGGCGAGCATCTACGCCGGGTGCGACGTGCTGGTTCACGAGGTGTACTCGACGGTAGGTCTCTCGTCCCGCTCGCCCGAATGGCAGGCCTACCACGCACGATCCCACACGTCTGGAACGCATCTGGGCAGCGTCGCCTCAGAGGCGGGACCGGGCGTGCTCGTCTTGGCCCACCAGCTCCTGTGGCACGCGACGGAGGACGATCTCATCAACGAAGTCACCGCCGCCTACGGCGGACCTCTCATCTATGGCCGGGATCTCAGCGTCATCTGATGTGACGACCGATGTTCGAGACGTCGCCGTCCGTCGGCCGGTTCAAGATCCAGCCGAGATCGCGTCCCGCCGTTCGGCGGCCCGGGCGATCCGCTGGGCCATCCTGCTGAAGATCGGAGCATGGAACGGCAGCAGCGACCACCAGTACAGCCTTCCGGCCAGGCCCCTGGGCGCGAATTGGGCGACCTGGATCAGGCGAGAGCCGTTTCCCGCCGGCTCGGTCGTCCAACCGAGCCATGCTTCACCCGGCACCTTCATCTCGGCCCGCAGCAACAACCGGTGCTGCTCCGGATCGATTGCGGCGACCCGGAAGAAGTCGAGGGCTTCGCCCGGCCGTAGCTCCTCCGGGTGCCTCCTCCCCCGCCGCAGGCCGACACCGCCGATCAGCCGATCGAACCAGCCTCGCAGTATCCACGTCCAGTTCATCGTGTAGTAGCCGACGTCGCCACCGATGCGGGTCACCGCCCAGAACAGGTCATCCTCCGAAGCCGACGACGTAGCAACCCTCCGGTCGCCGTTCATCGCTGCGCCCGACCAGACCGGGTCACCGGGCAGCGCGGCAGCGGGGGTGCTCACCGCATCCGACCATCTCGTCTCGACCTCAGAATGGCTGACGCGAGCGAGAGCCCGCTCCAACGACTCCCGATAGGTCAAAAGACTTGCCGGGCTGAAGCCCGGTGGCGAGCCTTCGCTCACCACGACATCGTGCCGGAGGCTCTCGATGAGTGGTCGCGCCACCCCGACCGGAAGCGGGGTCGCCAGACCGACAAGGAGAGGTGAGAGACGAGCACTGAAGATCGGCAGCGGCACGATCACACGCTTCTTCAAACCGGCAACGTCCGCGTAGATCTGCATCATCTCTGCATAGGTGAGAATGTCCGGGCCGCCGATGTCGTAGATTCTGTCGACCGGATCGGGATCATCGAGAACGGCAACCAGGATCTCGAGCACGTTGCGGACCGCAATCGGCTGACATCGGGTCCCCACCCATCTTGGCCTCATGATGACCGGAATCACTTCGGTGAGGTGCCGGATCATCTCGAACGACAGCGAGCCGGATCCGATGATCACCGCGGCGCGGAGTTCCACAACCGGGGTGTCTCCGGAGGCCAGGATTCGCCCCACTTCGTGCCGGCTGGCGAGGTGCTCGGATAGATCCTCGTCGTCGATTCCGAGCCCACCGAGGAACACGATGCGCCGGAGCCCCGCTCGATCGGCGGCATCCCGGAAGTTCTGTGCCGCGCTGCGATCTCTTTCTGTGAAGCGCTTCGGTGACCCCTCCATGGTGTGAATCAAGTAGTAGGCGGCGTCACATCCGTCGAGCGCTTCTCCAAGACTCGCCGGGTTCAGGGCATCCGCCTCCACGACCTCGACCTGGTCCCGCCACGGATCCAGCGTCAACTGGTCCGGATCGCGCGACATGCACCGCACCTCGAACCCGTGACCGAGCAGGCGGGGCACGAGACGACCGCCGATGTAGCCGGTAGCACCGGTAACTAGAACCTTCACGCCAGCGACTCTACCGATCAAAGGTGTTGCGGCGCCGTGTCGGCGGCGCTGAGAGACCCGGATCACCGTAGATCTCGAGGTTGAGTCGGTCGGTCGATGGTGCGGCCGCCGCCCGATCGACTACTCGCCTGAGAAGTAGCGGTCCTCGAGGTAGGTGAGATACCCGGGACGGGGTTCCGGTATCTCCCTGAGCCGTTCGAAAAGCTCCTGGTAGGTCAACGCTGCGAAGTCGAAGTCGCCGCCGACGGTCTCACCGAACCGTCCGATCTCGTTTCCGTGCGCATCGGCGATCTCCCCCGGCCAGTCGTACCAGAGGTAGAGCAACCGAAACCCCGTCGGCCCATACCCATTCTTGAGACCAAGGGCATGCTTGATGAGTTGGGCTGCACCGAGGTGCTTGAACTGCGTCGAGGCGGAGGACGCCGCCAGGGGCGTCGAGGGCCGGAGAGACACGGTGACCATTTCTGCGACAGACCACTGGTTCAATGCCGGACAGGACGATCCCGAGAAACGGGCCGGGTTCCATCTCGTCGAGACCCGCCGGGATGCCCTGTGTTTGAAGGGCAATCGCCTCACTGATCGTG
>JAUVNV010000083.1 GCA_030599515.1 Acidimicrobiia bacterium | reverse complement strand
GGAGAGACCACGTCGGTTCGTGACCGACGAGCATGAGGCGCTCGGCGTCCTTGCCGCGATGAGCCGCCACTGTCAACGCCGTCTCGGGGCCGGCACCGTAGAGCTCATCGGCGATCTCGAGCCGGCTCCCCCATCCCCCGGAGATCCGGGCCAAGACGGCGGTACTCTCGGCACGGATCGCAGGCGAAGAGACGACGAGGTCGGGAACCTCTCCCATCTTCCTGAGAACGAGCCCCATGGTCGCGGCGGCGCGTTCACCGCGGGAGCTGAGGGGCCGGTCGCGATCACCGGGCGTCGCGGTGTTCCAGTCGGACTTGCCGTGGCGGAAGAGCATGAGGCGGAGCATGAGGCGAGGTTACCTCCCGTGGTCAGCTCGCGACCGACAGAGCGAGCAGCACCTGGGCAAGGTAGTAGAGGGGGAGACCCCAGACGCGGTTCACGGTGCCGGGTACGACGAACTGGTTCCTGGCCACGAACAGGTCCGACACGAAGAAGAGGGTCGCTCCGATCGGGATCAGCCACGTGGCACCATTGCCGAAGGTTCCGAAGGCGAGCACAACCATCACCGAGATGACCACGACGTAGGCAACGACGGGTGCCGCCATGTCGCCGACGTGTGGTGCGAGCCAGCGCCAAACGGACACAGCGATCATCGCGACGGCGATCGCGGAAATTGCACCGACAACCGGGTCCACACCGAGTGTTCCGAACGCGATGGAGTAGGCGACCTGACCGAGGAGGAACGCTACGATGCCGCCGAGGAATGCCTGTCGCGACGAGAACGTGAAGAGCAGATCTCCGATCCACGACAGCACGAGGGCGACGAGGACCACTCTCCCATAGGAGCTGGACAGCGCCCCAACCGACAAGGCGACCGCGATGAACCCGGTCGACGCGAGCATCTTGAACCAACGGAGAGTCGGCGAGTCGGCGACCTCCGACCACACGAGCGCTGCGGTGAACGCGCCGACGAAGAGGACGGCGATTACGGTCATCACGGGTGAGCCTATCGTTCGAAACGACAGCACCCACATCGAGGCGAGGGGACCACGCATGCAGATCAACGAAACCATGAACGCGGCGTTCAACGACCAGATCACGCTGGAGCTCCAGGCAGCGCACAACTACCTGGCGATGGGGGCATGGCTCGAGTCCGCCGGCTTTTCGGGGATGGCGGTATGGATGCACGCCCAATCGGCAGAAGAGACCGCGCATGCCTTGAAGTTCTACCAGTTCGTTCTCGATCGTGACGGACGGGTCGTACTCGGAGCGCTCGATGCGCCCGGATCGGCCTTCGACAGCGTCGTTGCGGTGTTCGAACACGGCCTGGCACAGGAACGCGGTGTGTCTGCGGCGATCAACAGCCTCTACGCCCTGGCCATGGAGGAGAAGGACTTCGCCTCGCTGCCGCTCCTCGACTGGTTCGTCACCGAGCAGATCGAAGAGGAGGCGAGCTTCTCACAGATCCTCGACGACCTGAAGCTTGCGGGCGATGGCGCCCAGGCGATGCTGTTCCTCGATCGGGAACTGGGTTCACGCGGGAGCGCGGAGTAAGAAGTAGAAAGTAGAAAGACGGGACCCGGCGCGGTCTTCGGGTCTTTCTACTTTCTACTTTCTACTCTCGATTCGATGCCAAGACCGGGGGGCCGGAGGTTCGCCCACGGTTTGGCACGCTCGAGTTGCGCTGCGAGGGAGAACAACGTCTCCTCAGCACCGAATCGACCGAGAACGTGCGAACCCACCGGGAGTCCTTCGCTCGTCCAGTAGAGCGGAACCGACATCGCAGGAAGTCCCGCGAAATTCCCGAGCGGCGTAAATGCGACGTAGCGGAAGATCATCTCGACGAACTCGTCCCACGGCAGGTTCTGGTCGATCCAACCCAGTGGCACCGGCGGCGATCCGAGCACCGGAGTGAGGAACAGGTCGTGATCGGTCAGGAACGTTCCGGTCTGGTGTGCGATGGATTGCATCGCGGCCTCGGCACGAAGGAGATCCGTCTGAGACCTGGATCCCGAGCGTTTGGCGAGTTCGAACGTGAACGGCTCGAACGCAGGCTTCCCCGAGTCGCGCTGATCGAAGCGGCTGATCAAACGCATCGTCCTCCGATCACCGGCATAGCGGCGGAGATGCCCAACAGCCGGCTTGAGTTCGGATGCTCCTTCGAGCACGAGATCGAATCCGGTCGCAGCGAGCGCCGCCCACAACTCGAGGAATGCGGTGGCGAGCAACTCACCGTCGATTTCCAGCTCGGCCTCGACGACGTCGTGTCCAAGTTCCTCGAGGAGGGTCACCGTCTCGAGAACGGCGGCTTCACAGTCGGGATGGACTCGGTCGCCGCGGAAGTCTCTGGTGCTGAATGCGATCCTGAGGCGTTCGGGATCTCGGGCCGCGGCCTCGGTGAATGATGCCGAGGGGGGTGGCGCCCAGTATCGATCGCCGGGCACAGGACCGTGGACGGCGTCGAGGAACGCTGCGCTGTCCCGCACCGTGCGTGTGAGGGCGTGTTCCACCGACAGGTAGTCGATTGACGTTCCGGGGCGTCTCGGGTTCCGGCCGCGCGACGGCTTGAGGCCGAACAGGCCGGTGTTCGAGGCGGGGATGCGGATCGAGCCACCGCCGTCGCTGCCCTGGGCGAGTGGCACGACCCCGGCAGCAACGGCCGCGGCTGCACCGCCGCTGGAGCCTCCCGCTGACCGGCTGAGGTCCCAGGGATTCCTGGTCGGACCGTGGAGAACCGGTTCGGTCGTGGGAAGCAGACCGAATTCGGGTGTGTTGGTTCGACCGAGATCGATGAACCCCGCGTCAGCGACGCGGTCGCGAAAGACCGACGTCGTGTCGCCGACGTAGTTTCGGAAGAAGACCGATCCGAACGTGACGGGCTTTCCTTCCTCGACTACGAGGTCCTTGATGAGAATCGGAACACCGGCGAAGGGCCCCGTCTGGTCGGCAGTCTCGGCTTCGGCCCGGGCGGCGTCCAGGCGATCCCAGATCACCGCGTTTACCAGAGGGTTGACCTCGACGATCCGCGATGCAGCGGCCTCCACGAGTTCGAGGGGATGCACCTGGTTCTTTTCGACGAGCCGTGCGAGACCCACCGCGTCGAACGCTCCGTAGTCCTTGAATGGCTCCATGGGCCCAATCTATCGCATGTGGATCGACGGGACGCGCGAGTCGCAGGACGCGACTAGCGCGCCTATCGTGCGGCCTTCCCTCTGCGAAGGCGGATATGACGGATCCATCCGGAATCTCGCAGCGCGCTCGCGCCGTGGCCGAGTCGGCGACGCTTGCGATCAGCATGACGGCGAAGGCGTTGCGTGCCGCCGGCGAACCCGTTATCGGCTTCGGGGCCGGAGAACCCGATTTCCCAACGCCCCCCTACATCCTCGACGCGGCACGAGCGGCAGTTGACGATCCTGCGGCCCACCGGTACACCCCTGCTGCGGGTCTTCCCGCGTTGCGCGAAGCGGTAGCAGCGAAGACGCTTCGCGACTCGGGAATCTCCTTCGACCCGTCGCAGGTGATGATCACGAACGGCGGCAAGCAGGCGGTGTATCTCGCGTTTCAGACGTTGCTCGATCCTGGCGACGAGGTGCTGCTCCCGGCCCCGTATTGGGTGACCTATCCCGAGGCGATCCGCCTCGCGGCCGGTGTGCCCGTAGCGGTGGCAACGTCGGACGAGGGCGGGTTCCAGGTGACCGTTCAACAACTCGAGTCGGTGACCACGAATCGAACCAAGGCTCTCGTCTTCGTTTCGCCGTCGAATCCGACCGGTGCCGTCTACGCCCGGGAACGGATGGCCGAGATCGGGCGATGGGCCGCCGATCGCGGGATCTGGATCATCACCGACGAGATCTACGAGCACCTCATCTACGGTGATGCGGAATTCCACTCGATGCCGGTCGTCGCACCGGAAATCACCGATCGGACGATCGTCGTCAACGGCGTGGCGAAGACCTATGCCATGACCGGGTGGCGTGTCGGTTGGCTGATCGGACCTACGGACGTGACGGCGGCGGCCATTCGTCTCCAGGGTCACATCTCTTCGAACGTGGCGAACGTCTCTCAGCGCGCCGCCCTCGCGGCCGTTGCTGGTCCGATGGATACTGTTGAGGAGATGCGCGTTGCGTTCGACCGAAGGCGGCGGACGATGGTGCGTCTGCTCAACGAGGTTCCCGGCATCGAGTGCAGTGAACCTGGCGGTGCGTTTTACGCGTTTCCCAATCTCGCGGGTCTCCTCGGGCGGAACCTTGGAGGTAGAACAGCCGAGACCACGATGGATCTCGCGGCGCTGCTTCTCGACGAGATCAAGATCGCAATCGTGCCCGGCGAAGCGTTCGGTGCCCCGGGGTACGCCCGACTTTCGTTCGCCCTCGCCGACGAGGATCTCGAAGAAGGGCTCACGAGGTTGATCCGACTGACTACCTGAGCCGGTCGATCTCCTCGACGATCTTCGCCCACGCCGGTGTTGCCGGATCGACGAGATCGTCATGACCGACACCCTCGAACTCGTGGTACACCACAGTGTCTCCCTCATCGGCGGCTCGGCCGGCAAACGAGCGACTGATCGCTGCTGGAACCTGGTCATCCTCGTCACCGTGGACGACGAGTAGTGGCACACCGATCGGGAGGTTCTTGATCGGGGAGGCGGCGGCATAGCGCTCGGGTGATTGCTCGGGGGTTCGTCGCGTGAAGGCGTCCACGGCATCGCTCCCGATCCCCGCTCGATGAGCAGCTTCGAGATCGCCGATCGGTGCAAGTGCTGCCACGGCCGAGATCCGAGGATCTCTGGCTCCGACGGCGGCCTGCAAGGCGAGGTGCCCGCCGGAACCGTGGCCGACGGCGATGACACGCTCGAGATCGAGTTCGTGACCTTCGGCGAATTGAGCCAGCGATGAGACCGCAGTCGCGACATCCGCGGTGGTCGCTCTCCACCCTCCTCCGCTTCCGACCCGGGAGAATTCCACGTTCCACGTGGCCCACCCGTGTCCGGTCAGTACAACGGCAACCGAGTCGAGCAGATCGCGGGCGGCGGTCGCGCGCCAGAAGCCGCCGTGGAGAAGCACGGCGACCGGATGAGGCCCCGGCCCATGGGGAATCCTGAGATCTCCCACGTTGTCCGAATCCGGCCCATACGTGATCGTCTCGACGGGCCAGGCGGCACGTGCGACAAGATGACGGATGGCGTGGCGATACCCGACGATGCCGCGTCCGAAGATAGTGGTCACACACACGTCGGAGACCACCGAGATCCGTCGCCATGGTTCACGATCCCGAACGTTCGAGATATGGATCTCGACGGTGGGGATACCGATCGCCTCGATCGCGTCCCGGATCGCGTACGAGTAATGAGTGAAGGCGCCGGGGTTGATAACGACGCCGTCGGCATCACGAGCAGCGTGGAGACGGTCGATCAGGTCGCCTTCGTGATTCGACTGGTAGGTGTCGACGTCGGTGCCCACGTCGGCGGCCCAGGACCGGCAGAGATCATCGAGTTCCTCGAGACTGGTCGAGCCGTAGATCTCCGGTGAGCGTGTCCCGATGAGATTCAGGTTGGGTCCGTTGATAACGACGATCCGCATGTCCGCTAGTTTCGGCTGAGAGAACGATTGATGCAAGCCGGGGTGTCGATCGGCCGGGAAGGCGCCCGATCAATCCGTGATCCCGGTTGGCCGAAGCTCGGCGAGCAGTGTCGCCAGTTGACTCGCTTGATCGTCGACGCTTGCCGAGAAGTCCGATCCGAACTGGGCCCATGCGTCACCTCCCGGGTCGGAGAGACGCATAGTAAGGCGAGTCCCGTTCTCGATTCGGTCCAACTGGTACGTCCAAGCCCAGCTCTCGACACCGGCGACGTCGTAGCGGAGTGTGATGTAGGAGAAAGGCCTCCAGTCGGCGACGTGTTCGACGATGACATCCGGGCCGTGCATGCAGTGGTTGACGGTCCCGACGCCTCGACGTCCTTCTGTCATGGTCAGGACTTCGTCGACGAGTCGCTGCCATTGTGGCCGCTTTGTCGGGTCGGTCAGATAGTCCCATACGGTCTGTGGTGCTGCGTTCGTCACGAAGGATGCCTCGTGGACGGACTCAGCACTTGTGACGTAGTCCCGGTTCCTCTCCTGCTCGAACGTCCATCGAACGGCAAGATCCTGAACGAAAACGTCGACCTCGCCGATGTCGCTGAACACCTCCTTGTGAGGTAGGAAGCCGAGAATGGCTGGATCCATCGCCATGGTCTCGAGAGTCGTCTTCGTATAGACCGCATATGCAGGCTTGTTGATCTTCGCTCCGGCTGTGCCCTTCGACAAGCGATGGATGAGGATCACGTCGGGGCCGGTCAACTCCTCGGATCGGGCGATTCGACGTAGAACGTACTCTCCGTCGTGGACGAAGAATTTCAGATCCAGGCTGGGAATCCGGATGCACGCGTTGCATTCGCACGTCGTCGAGTGGGCGATGTCCCTGAGTCGTTTCTGGAATGCGAAGTATGCCGATTCGACGGTGTCCATCATCATCGACGGGTTGACCGACTCGGCACTTGCATACGCGAAAGCTGCGTCGCCCTCGAGTTTCGAAAGCTGGAACGAGGGCTCGATGGCTCCCACGATGGTCTCGAGGAGATCGGCGACCACGTCCTGCGCGTGCGTGAGTTCGGTGCCGCCCATGTACTGCGTGTAGCCGGTGATGTCTGCCAACAGCAGACAGCCCCGATCCGGTGTGCCTAAGTCCATAGTCATTCGTAGCGACCCTAACAGAGCGGAGTTGGGAGATTCTGGGTTCCCGGTGTGTCCAAACGACGGTGAACGCTGATCCCGATCCTCTGCTAACCGCTCAGCCGGCGTCTCAACGCCCGACCCGACGTGTGACACGCCGGTTCTTCCATCAGGCACCTACGCGGTCCCGGTAGGGGACATTCCCGATGGTGTTCCGCGTCGGTTCGGCCGACACTGGCAAGCGCAAGGAAGGGGAGGATTCGTGACGCAACAGGTCGTGAACGGCTTGGTGGCTGTCATTGCGATAGGTGTCATCGCGGCTCCGGTCGTAGTCTCATGGCTCAAGGGCCGGTGGTGGATTGGTCTCACCGGTGCCGTGCTCTTCGTCACCGCGTTTGCGCTTCTGTTCGGCGCCGTCGGCGGCGAACCCGATGCTGAGTTTCAGGAGACGACGACATTCGAAGTCGTCGAAGTTGCCATCAATATCGCGCTGTACGGCGGTGGGTTTCTGCTCCTCTTCGGAGCGTTGTTCCGACCTCGTCCAGGATCGTGGTGGGACCGCAATCGCAGCGCCAAACCGGCCATGTCCTGACAAGGGATCCGGCACCTGCCTGCAACCCGAACGCCGGTCCCCACCCGCCCATCTCGGCCCCTACGTGGGTAGTCGTGTTCAACGGTCTCGGGATGTGTGGGTAATCGGGGGTCGCTGTCTCGAGGAAGAAGGTGCTGATTCGCCTCGTGGGTCCGACGGTCACGGTGTGTGGGACGGCGCCAGTACTCGAGCGAGATCCAGGGTTTCTCGATCAAGCGCTGACTCCAGGGTGGGCACCGATGCGCTGAGTGCAACGACGAGGGCATCTGCGACGGTGGAGATGTCGAGCATGGGGATGACATCGTCGAGTGCTCCCACCGTCGACGGGTCCCAGTCGATCTCGAGGGCGTCGTAGACGGGTACGAGTACGTCGCGTATCCGGCCGGCACCGCCGACGACGAGCACGCCGCCTACGTGGGCTGCTCCCTTTGCGAGTCGTTGCCCGATCCCCGCGAGCTTGATCGTTCCCGCGTGGTTCAAACTGAACTCCCCGGGGCAGTACTCGCCGGGAATCTCGCCGACCGATGTTTCGATCCCGATGCTCGCCAGCGCTTCAGTGAGCAGTACGGCAGTCTCCGTGAAGCGCCTGCGAATGCCGCGAACTGGATCCGGGTCGGGAACACTCCACGAGAAGGCGATGGTCCGTTCGTGGAACACGGCGGCCCGGCCTCCCGGCAATCGGATCACGGGAGCGAATCCGTGTTGACGAGCGAGTTCGGCTGCGCGGTCGAATCCGGGTGCGATGAGGTCTTGTTTGCCGAACGCCACGGAGCGGCCCGGTGTGGAGATCCGGAACGTCTCGGGGAGCGCACCCTCGGCGACGCGCCGCAGCAATGCGTGGGAAACCCCGGTGTCGAGCCCGTTGGCGTCGTCGTATCCCTGACGGACGACGGCGACGGTGCGTTCGGGCATTGGGCGAGCGTAGAGCGATGAACGACGATATTCGGCGAACGGTGGCACACTTGGAGCGTGATGCAGCCCCGACTGATGCTCATCGTCCTCGTTCTTGTCGTGATCGCCGCTGCCTGCGGCGACTCCGGTCCGTTGGAACGTGTCGGCGAGGCCTCGAGCGGATGGGTCACCGCTGTGACCGTTCCCACAACAACGACCCCGCTCGTGGTCGTCGAGATCGGCAACGAGGGGCTCGTCGGGGCGGGTGATGTCCTCTGGTCCAACGATGACATCGGACCAGCCTCTCCGAGCAGCGACCCTCGTTCCGCGATCGCCGCTGTCTGGGAACGGCAGATCGGAAGTCGCTTCGTCCAAGCGAGTCGAGCCGAGATCGCTGCGGCCCTGCCCACGATCCGGTTCCCCGGAACGGTACCCGAGGATGTTCGATGGATGACGAGTCAACTCGTGTTCGACCCGGCCTCCGGGCTGCTCGACATCGACACCTCAGCAGCTTTCGGGTTGTGGACGGTGGAGCCATACACAGTGGAGAACGGACGACTGGCCGTGCTGCGAGTCGGTTCGGCTCCCGATGGCGCCGGTGCGGCGAAGAGCGATGTCGTTCCGATCATCGTGGCGGACGGATTGAGCCTCGGATGGACCGAGGCGGGCCTCCGTTACGAGCTGTTCTGCCGAGCCACGATCCCCGAGCTGGTCTGCAACGCGATCGTAGATTCGTTCGTTCCTCTCAACGAGCTCCTTACGACATGAAACGCATGACGGTTCTACTGATCGGCGCGGGAGTGTTGCTCACAGCGTGTTCGGCCGGCAGCGTCCCGATTTCCGAGTACGCGGCGGCGGTGGAAGAACGGGCGGCGATCTACGCTGCCGAGTCGGATGGCTTGCGGGAACAGCAGTTGGCGGTGCTCGAGGACACCGTCTCCCGGCTCCAGAGCGAACTGGACGGCGAGGCCCTGGTCGTCGCAGTGATCGACGAGACGGCCCACGAGTCTACGAAGCTGTTCGCCGGGATCTCCGACGTACTGGATCAGTATGTCCGGGACCTCGATGCCATGACCCCGCCCGCCACCGTCTCTGATGATCACCGTACGTACGTCCGGGCGTTGGACACGTCCCGGGCCGGACTTGGGCCCGTCATCGAGGATCTTCCCGGTGCTACGTCGTTCGAGGAGATCGACAGGGTAATCGCTGGGTCGGGGTTCGCGGACGCACAACAGCGCATCGAGGCCGCATGCCACGATCTCGAGAGCGCCATCGAATTTCAGGGTCCGGAGGTAGATCTCAGGTGCGATGCCACACGATGATGGAGTTTCACGCTGCAAGGATGGGAGAGGGTGGACTCCGGCCTTCGGGATC
>JAUVNV010000119.1 GCA_030599515.1 Acidimicrobiia bacterium | reverse complement strand
GACTCCATGAGAACGGCCGCGCAGATCCCTTAGAGAACGGTGTAGGTCGTCAGGATCGGCTTGTGATCTGAGGGCGGGATCTCGTCGACAAAGAAGTCGACAACGCTGGTGAGCGTGGGACGAACAAGCTCTCCAAGTGATGCGACTGCGGCCTCTGCCTGGGCGACACGCACGGTCACCCACTCGCCGCGTTCCCCCGCCTCCTCGAGCCAGCTGAGGTGAGCCGTGGCGACCACAACCGTGTCCCCGGACTCGTTCACCAGGCGCACCCAGAACAGGCGCCGGCTCTTCTCCACGATTCCGATGTCCTCCGCCCCGTAGTCGACGAGGTCGAAGAGATCGGAATTCCAGAAGATGTTGCCTTCCTCGGTCCATCCGGGGAACGGATCGCCGACACGCCGCATCCACGGAAGCGTGTCACTGATCAGATCACACGACTCCGGTCTCAGCTCCTGGACACAGAGGACGTCGGGTCGGTTCACCTCGAGGAATCGCTCCAGCGACCTGCGGCGCTCATCCCACCGGGTCGTACCCGAGAGGTTGTAGGTGCACGCGAGGAATGTGAACAGGGTCATGAGCCTTCGCCTCTCCACGACAGCTTGCTCACCCTACTGATGTCTGAGCGACGCCTTCGGTTCGTGCGTCAACGGGCCAGCGCCTGGTCGAGGTCGGCGATGATGTCCTCGACGCCCTCGAGGCCCACCGACAGACGAACCAGACCGTCGGTGATGCCCGACGCAGCACGTTCCTCGGGAGAGACCATGCGATGCGTCAACGAGGCCGGGTGCTGGATCAGCGTGTCCACGTTCCCGAGGCTCACCCCGAGTTTCGCGAGTTGCACCCGGTCGAGGAGTCGCGTGGCGGCATCGTACGAACCAAGATCGAAGGCGATCATGGCCCCGTAGCCGTCCATCTGGCGGGTGGCCACCTCGTGACCGGGATCATCGGGCAGGCCTGGGTAGTGAGTGGCGACGACCGCAGAATGCTGGTCGAGGAACCGTGCGACGGCCATGCCGCTCTCCGAGTGGCGGGCCATCCTCAGAGGAAGCGTCTTGAGTCCGATGTTCGTGAGCCAGCAGTCGAAAGGACTCGGCACGCCACCGATGCCACCGACGAGGGGCTTGATCCGGTCCGCCATCCATTCGGGATCGTGGGCGACCACTGCGCCTCCGACGACCGTTCCGTGACCGTTGATGTACTTGGTGGTGGAGTGAACCACGACGTCTGCGCCGTGCTCGAGCGGGCGCTGCAGAACCGGTGTCGCGAACGTGTTGTCGACCACCAGGGCGGCACCGTGGGCGCGGGCGATCTCCGCGGTGCGTTCGATGTCGATGATCCGCATCGTCGGATTGGCCGGTGTCTCCATGTACACCACCGTGGTGTTGGGGTGTGTCTCCAGTTCCCGTTCGAGTGCCTCGGGTTCGAGTCCCGGGATCCGGCTGTTCGTGATCCCGTAGCCGGTGAGAACGTTGGAGATGAGACCGTCGGCCGAGCCGTAAAGCACACGCTGGGTGACGATGTGATTACCTGCCTTCGCAAGACCCATCAGCGCGGCGCTGATCGCCGCCATGCCCGAACCGAAAATCTCGGCTTTGACCTGCTCGCGATCATCCCCCATCCCGATCCCCTCGAGGGCAGCGATCTTGCGAGCCAGGGCGGTCCGGGAAGGGTTGCCCGGACGGGTGTAGACGTAACCCTCGGTCTCACCGCTGGTCCAGGCCTGGACGGCATCCATGTCCTCGAACGTGAACGTCGAGGTCTGGAAGATGGGGGCGATGTGTGCGCCGGACGGGTCGTGGATCTCACCGGCGTGAATCGCCGTCGTTGCCATACGCCGCTGGAGGTCAGAACTCAACGTGGACTCCCTTCGAGAAACTGCAGACACATTGTGCCATCGCCCGCGTCGTGCGGATGCGCCAGAAACCCGTGAGAGCGGGTCCCACGGAACATTGGACCCGGTTCGCTGTTGAATCGGCCGCATGACACCTTCACAATCCCCCGAATTCGTCGCCGGCATCGCCCTCACCGATCCCGACGGCAACCCGAAGACGTTGGGCGAGTTCGGCGCCGATCCGCTGGTGGTCATCCTCGTCCGGTACTTCGGGTGCCTCCCCTGCCAGGAGTTCGTGCGAGATCTCGACGGTGAGCGCGACCGATTCCCCACCGGGACTCGGGTGATCGCAGTCGGAGGCTCTGCCGACCACCAGGCACGGTGGCTGAGGGACACCAAGGGCGTCGAGATGCCCCTGCTGCTCGATCCCGATCAGGAGGTCCGGGCGGTCGCCGGTGTGGGCGATCTGTCGGCCCGCCAGATGTCCAGCCTCGGCGGGGCGAGCAACTACGTCAAGTCGCTCGTTCGCGGATTTCGCCCCCAGGTGCCGACCCACGATGCCACGAAGGCACCCGGCATCGTCGTCTTCGACTCGGAGTTCAACGTGGCATGGGTCCATCACGGTGAGATGCTGGGGGACTACCCACCCGTCGACGACCTCATCGACACGGTGAGATCCATGACCGAACGGGACTGACCACCCCACCCATCCGTTCTTGCGTAGATAGTGGAGGGCGGCCCGCTTCCAATAATTACGCAAGAACGGGAATTGGGGTAGATACGCGAAATTTGTTGCTATCGTCCCGTCGGCCGCATCGGGTGGAGGTCAGCGCATCGTCGCTTCCCCGGTGATCACACGGCCTTGTTTCTCACCCGGTTGGACCACCTCTTCTGCCGAATCTCGAACCCGCAAGCGACACGGATCGCGCGGTCGAGCGAGACATCGGCATATCCAACGATCACCCCGCCAGGGGCCAGGAGTCATCATGACCACTACGTTCGCCCAACTCGGGCTCCCCGAGTCGCTCGTCCAATCACTTGCACAGCGCGACATCTTCGAGCCGTTCCCCGTCCAGGAAGCCACGATCCCCGACGCTCTCGCCGGCAGGGACGTGTCCGGCAAGGCCCCGACCGGGTCCGGAAAGACACTCGCCTTCGGCCTCCCCCTGCTCGCGAAGGTCGACAAGGCAGGCAGGAACCGCCCCAGCTCTCTGATCCTGGCCCCCACCAGGGAACTCGCCGAACAGATCAAGCAGGAACTCGCTCCGCTCGCGAAAGCGGCCAGCCGGCGCGTCTACGCCATCTACGGCGGCGTGGGGTATGGCGGTCAGAAGAGCGCACTCAACAAGGGTGTCGACGTTCTCGTGGCCACCCCCGGGCGGCTCGAAGACCTCATGGAGCAAGGGAACGTCAACCTGAGCGAGGCCACCATCGTCGTGGTCGACGAGGCGGACCGTATGGCCGACATGGGATTCATGCCCGCCGTGCGCCGGATCCTCGACCGCACCGCATCGGACCGCCAGACGCTCCTGTTCTCGGCAACGCTCGATGGGGATATCGCGGTGTTGAGCCGCAACTATCAGAACGATCCCGTTCGTCACGATGCCGGAACGGTCGACTCAGAAACCATCGATGCCCGCCACCACTTCTGGCTGGTGGATCACCACGACCGTGTTCAGCACACTGCAGATCTCGTCGGTGCTTCAGGCCGTTCCATCGTGTTCACCCGTACCCGGCACGGTGCTGATCGCCTCGCCAAGCAGCTCTCGAAGATGGGAGTGGGTGCGGTCGCCATGCACGGAGGTCGCTCCCAGAACCAACGAAACCGTGCACTCCAGGCGTTCTCAAAGGGTCGCGCCCAGGCTCTGATCGCAACCGACGTCGCGGCGCGAGGCATCCACATCGACGCGGTCGGTTCGGTGATCCACTTCGATCCCCCCTCCGACCACAAGGACTACCTGCATCGCTCCGGACGCACAGCGCGTGCCGGTGCCACAGGAACCGTCGTCAGTCTCGTCACCGGCGAGCAGAAGCGAGCGGTAAGGCGCCTGCAGAAGGATCTCGACCTGGATGCGCCGATCGAGCAACCCCGCCTCGACGCCATCGAACACGGCGGCCACCGGATGGGTGATCCCGCGCCTCAGCGACAAGAGCGACGGGCACGACAAGAGCACCCGGAGCGGCAAGAACCGCAAGAGCAGAGAAGCGGGTCCACCAGGCCGGGCACTCCTGCCCAGCGGGAGCCGCGGCACGGGAAGAAGAGCGCAGAGAGCCTCTACGTCGCGAACCTGCCGTGGGGAGCCACCGAAGAGGACATCGCAACCCTGTTCGAACGCTACGGCGACGTCCACCAGGCCACGATCATCACCGACCGGCGCACCGGTCGCTCGAAGGGCTTCGGCTTCGTCGACATGCCCGGACCGGCGGCACGTACCGCAGCGAAGAAGCTGCACGGCACGAAACTCAAGGGCAGGGACCTGACGGTCCGCATCGCCAAGCCCCGCAACCACCGCGGTTGACACTCCCACCCATGCCCCGCTTCGCACCCCCGCATGCGGCGCCGTGACCCCACAGAACGACTACTTCAACTCAACTTCAACTTCGGCCACACGGCCCATTCGAAAGGAGTGCCAATGAAGGCACCACACACCTCGCGCGCGAGCGCACCATGGAATCTCAATCACCTCCGCCTCGGATCGACCTACCGGGCCACGACCCGGCGCCGCACCACAGCGGGCGAGTACCTCGGCATGGAGACGCCTCACGGTGACCGGTCGATCCTCCTCCGTCACCGGACGGGGACCGAATCGATCGCACTCAGCGACATCACCTCGATCCACCCGACGGCCGCATAGCGGGATCACTCGACGCGACGCGGGCGGCCGCTATGACATCCTCAACCGTCCAGTCCGCCGACCGAGCAGCAGCGGTTTCGAAGGCATCCGGTCCCATGTCTTCTCTCAAGCGGGTCAACGCCGGCTCGACGTAGTCACGCTTGTACTCGTCCGGTACAGCCGGGTTGTGGGCGGCTACCGACAGGATCTCGACGGCCCCGGCGCTCTCACCCGACGCGGCGAGCACGTTGCCGATGCCGATGAGCGCGTAGTTGGTGATGCCGTCCAGTTGAACTTCGAGTGACCGATCGAGCGCTTCGCTGAAGCGATCGCGTGCAGAGCGCAGGTCACCCAACCCGATCTCGGCGAACCCGACCCGGCACAGGGACACTCCGACGCCCCACCGATGGTTGTTCCCTTCGAACACCTCCAGGCCTTCGAGGCCGTATCGGCGCGCTTCGGCGTATTCGCCGAGCAACCAGTGGGTCCAAGCGAGTCGACTGAGCGTGTAGCCCTGACCGCCAACATCATCGAACTTGAGGAACGTCTCCCTCGCCTCCAGGTGATAGCCGGCAGCTTGCCGGTGATCACCGATCGTGTCCGCGAGCAGGCCCATCTTCGAGAGCACGTACGCCAATCCATGCGTGTCGTTCTCCCGGATCGCCGTAGTCCGGGCCACTTCGAACACGTCCCCTGCACTGCCGATCTCCCCCACCTCGAGGAGCATCCATCCATACCAGGTGCACAGAAAGACGACCAGGTACGGATCCGCCCGGTCGAGGGCTTCGTCGTACACGGCGGCGAAGCACCGTTCCGCCGCGGAGTAGTCACCACGTATGCCTTCCACGATTCCCGCAGCGACCTCCCGCCACAGATCCCCCGGCGGATCGGCCTCCCACGAGAGATCCCGCTGTGACTCGACGATCGAGAGCGCCTCGTCGGTCAAGCCGATCGAAGCCGCGAACAAGGCCTGGGCGAGCAGGGCTCGCCGGTACGGGAGATCGGTGGCAAGCAGCGTGTTCTCATCGACAGAACGATCTGCGGCGATCTTGCCCGCCAGATCGCGAAATCGCTCCCTTCCTTCGGACCAGCTCTGAATCTCGTAGTACCGCATCAGGGACTCGATCACGTCAACGATCTCCGCGTCCGACCAATGCGCCGTCGCCCATTCGACCGCGGGTATCACGTTCCCGATGTCACCCAAGATCTCCAGGCGCGCCTTGGCCTGATCGGGGCTTCCCTTCAGATCGTTTCGGCGACCGGCGAGCGGGGTGAGGTAGTGGCGGGCATGCCGCTCTCGCAATCGATCGACATCCGCCGGGTCGGTCTTCTCCGATGCGTACTGGCGGAGGAGGGGATGCAGCTCGAACCGATCGGATCCGACTCGGCGCACCAATGACTTGCCCACGAGCTCGGTGAGCGTCTTCAGATCGGCTCCGACCGTCGTCTCAACCGCCGGACGCGTGAAGGGGGCGGAGAACACCGACATGCCGCGGAACGCCTTCTGCTGCGTCGGGTCGAGGAGGTTCCACGAGTAGTCGAAGACCGCTCTGATGGTGCGATGGCGATCGGGAATGTCGCGGGTCGATGCTCCGAGGAAGTCGATGCTCCGTTCGATCTCGTCGGCAATCTCTTCACACGGCAGAATGGGCACCCACGCGGCTGCCAACTCAACGGCGAGTGGCATCCCTTCGACCAACCGGCAGATCCGATCGGCGTGCATGAGTTCGTCGGTAGTCGGACGGAAGCGCGGATCCACCCTGCGTGCACGATCTAAGAACAATTCCAGAGCATCTCCACTTGCCTCGGAGCCACCACCGGAGAGTGGCATGCCGCCCACCTCGAGAACCCACTCGCTCTGAAGGTTCAATCGCTCGCGTGAGGTCACGAGCAGTTGCACCTCGGGAGCTTCCTGGAGCAGCAACCCAAGGATCTCGGCACCGGACAGGAGGTGCTCGTAATTGTCGATGACCATCAACATCGCATGATGTCCGACGAAGTCGAGGATCTGTGTCCGTTGGTCGACCACGCTGCTGATCTCGACGTCCACTGAGAAACCGAGCGAGTCTCCAATCGCAGGCACGACTGCTTCGGGCGCGGTGACCGACGCCAGCGGAACGAAGTGGGCACCGTGGGGATGCTGGTTGGCCAGCCGACGGGCCGCCTCAATTGCCAGGCGTGTCTTCCCGATCCCGCCGGGTCCGACGAGCGTCAGCAGACGGCATTCGCTGGTGCCGAGCAAGTCGTCGATCCGGTGGAGTTCGGCGTCTCGTCCAACGAACGACGTGTCGAGATCCGGGAGGTGCGCGTGGGCGACGGTAGGGGTTCGAATCGGAGGAAAGTTGCTCGGCAGATCCTCGGTCACGACCTGGAACACATTCGCCGGTTGCGCCATTCCTCTCAGTTGATGGCGTCCAAGATCACGCGTTCCGAATCCGACCGGGAGGATGGCCCTCACCGATTCCGCCGCAGCATCCGAGAGCAGTACCTGTCCGCCGTGTGCCGCAGCCTCGAGCCTGGCGACGCGATTGACGTCCGGTCCGTGGTAGTCCCCGTCCTCGGGTTCGACCTGTGCCGTGTGGAGTGCCATGCGCACACGGAGGTCACCGATCTCCCCACCCCAGTCCTGGTCGACAAGGCCTCGTTGGGCCTCAATAGCGGCAAGCACGCCGTCGACCGGCGACGCGAACGCCGCGAAGAATCCATCGCCCTTGTCCTTGACGATATGACCGCCGCGCCTCGAGATCGCTTCCAGGATCAGGCGATTGTGGCGGGCGAGCACCGCGGGCATGCTCTCCGGAGCGGCATCCCAGAGTTGGCTACTTCCCTCGATGTCGGTGAACAGGAACGTCACAGATCCGGCTGGAAGCATCGGGGAGCCTCTCTCTCGGTACGTCGAAGTCTACGGACACGGCCGATGCGTGGGGTGGACGATCTTCCTCCGTGGCGGACGGGAACCGAGTCGATCGCGCTCAACGACATCACCTCGATCCACCCGACTGCCGCACAGCGGGATCACGCCACGATCGGCGCCACCCCCCGATGATG
>JAUVNV010000158.1 GCA_030599515.1 Acidimicrobiia bacterium | reverse complement strand
GCCGGCGTCGGCATCTCAACCCCGGAGCAAGCCGCAGCAGCCGCGACGACGGCCGACGGTGTGATCGTGGGCAGCGCCCTGGTGAGAAGGGTCCTGGAAGCGGACACGCCCGAGGAGGCAGCAAGCGCTCTCGGAGCAGCAGTAGCCGACCTCCGCGAAGCTGTGGAACGAGGCGGCTAAACGCCGTTCAGTACCGAATACCGACGACCGACTACCGGCGACACCCGGCGAAGCCGGGTCAGTAGTACCGGGAGGGGGACTCGAACCCCCACGGGCTTTCGCCCAGCGGATTTTGAGTCCGCCGCGTCTTCCATTCCGCCATCCCGGCGTTGCGCACCATGCTATCGAGCCGCGGGATGAAAACATCGCGAACGCTGCTCCCCAGATCTGGCAATGTCGGGTCAGTGCCTATCGTTCGAGGATGGGACGACGAGAAGAACGAGTCTTCCGCCTGAACGACGAGATCCGGAGTCTCGTGCGCGACGAGGAGCTCGCTGCCGAAGAGCTGATCATGCTCCAACACCTCGACGATGACGCACAACGCGACGCCGCGACCTACGACCAGCCGATGGACCGGGCGGATGCAAAAGAAACGTCCGGCGACGTCGACCGTATGGCGCAACACATCGAGAACCTCGAGCGCGACCGCAAGAGACTCGAACGCAAACGAGACCGGTTGATCAGAAGACTGACTAGCGGAGTAGCGGAGTAGCTGCCAACCACAAGCTTCAAGCCTCAAGCTTCAAGCTACAAGAGTCACGCCTTGCCCGGACCTTGCAGCTTGCAGCCGGACATACGGACCAATACCGACTACCGGATACCGGATACCGGATACCGACTACCGAGTACGCCGCCGGAGGCGGCCACGGAGTACGCTCTGGAACATGCCCACGCTTGCTCTTCTCGACGGCCATAGCCTCGCCTACCGCGCGTTCTACGCACTCCCGAGCGACCTCGCCACAGCATCCGGCCAAGTGACCAACGCCGTCTTCGGGTTCACGTCGATGCTCATCAAGCTGATGGACGATGAACACCCCGACGCCATCGCCGTTGCCTGGGACGTGCGCGGCCCGACGTTCCGTACCGAGGCCTACGAGCCGTACAAAGCGCAGCGCGAGAAGGCGCCGGAACTCTTCGTGAGCCAGCTCCCGCTCATCGATGAAGTCCTCGACGTGATGGGCATCACACAGTTGCGAGTTCCGGGGTATGAGGCGGACGACGTCATCGCAACGCTGGCTACCCGTGCGAAGGCCGAAGGATGGGACGTGTCGATAGTGACCGGCGACCGGGACGCCTTCCAGTTGATAGAGCCGGGTATCACCGTCCTGTACACCCTCCGGGGAATCTCCGACACGGTGAGGGCCGATGCCTCGTGGTTGGAGGAGCGGTACGGCGTCAAGCCCACCGAGTACGTTGACTACGCGGCGCTTCGCGGAGACCCTTCTGACAATCTCCCCGGAGTCCCTGGGGTCGGCGAGAAGACGGCCGCCAAGTTGATCGCCGCCTACGGAACCGTCGAGGGCGTTCTTGATGCTGTCTCCGACCAGACACCGAAGCTGCGGGGAAATCTCGAGGCTGCGAGGGACCAGGTTCTGTTGAACCGGCGGCTGATGGATCTCGTACGAGACGTGGAGGTCGACACGGAGATCGGGAGCTTCACGATGGAGCCGCTCGATCCGGATCGTATCCGTCCCGTGTTCGATGCGCTCGCCTTCCGCGGGCTCTGGGATCGACTGAGTCAACTCGGCGGTCTGGAGGGTGGAACCGGCGAGATGATCGAAGCCGATGTCGTCACGACGATCGAGCCGGATGCCATCGAGGCAGCGTTCCGGGACCGGATCGTGGCTGTCGACCCGGTGTGGGATGACGGCTACCTGATCGGCGCCGTGGCAGCCGGAACACCTGCGACGTTCGTCCCCGCAGAGGCTCTCGACGCGCTCTGCGAGGCTGCGGAGTCGGTCGCCGGCCACGACATCAAGGCGCTTGTCCGGGCTCTCATCGAACTCGGCTCGACGCCACCAACGGTGTCATTCGACACGGCACTGGCCGCCTGGATCGCGAACCCGTCGCAGCGGCCCCCGAACATCGCCGATCTCGCCTATCGCGAACTCGGTGTGTCCGTCGATGACACCGACGGAGGCGAATCTGAGAGCCAGGGGGCATTCGACTTCGAAGGCGGCGCCGATCTCGAGGCGGCGGCCCGACGAGCCATCGCTGTTGAGCGCTTGGTCACGCCACTCACCGAGCAGCTCGCCGAACGCGGCGGGTTGGACCTCTATGAAGACGTCGAACTGCCGTTGATACCGATCCTCGCCCGGATGGAGGTTGCAGGGATCGGGGTCGACACGGAGTTCCTCCGCACGATGGGAGAGCAGCTGCGGGGCAGACTGACCGATCTCGAGGACGCGATCCATCGGGCGGCAGGAGGATCGTTCAATGTGAACTCGACCATTCAGTTGCGAGAGGTCCTCTTCGATCGCCTGGGCCTGCCCGTTGTGAAGAAGACGCCGAAGGGTGCTCCATCCACCGACGCCTCGGTTCTGGAGAAGTTGCGCGACGAGCACGAGATCGTTGCGGATCTCCTCACCTATCGCGAACTGGAGAAGCTCCGCGGCACCTACGTCGAAGCGCTCCTCCGTTTGGTGAGCGACGACGGGCGCATCCGGGGACGCTTCAACCAGATGGGTGCCGCCACCGGTCGCCTCTCACAGGAGCAGCCGAATCTGCAGAACATCCCGGTGCGGTCCGAGGAGGGGCGAGCGATCCGCGAAGCGTTCGTGTCGGCCGAGGGCCACACGTTCCTCGTGGCCGACTACTCGCAGATCGAACTTCGCATCCTGGCTCACCTGTCGAACGATGGAGGTCTCGTCGACGCCTTCGAGCGCGATCTCGACATTCACGCCGCAACCGCGGCGCGCATCAACGAACTCCGAGCAGAGGAAGTTACAGACGATCAGCGGCGGCGAGCGAAGATGATCAACTTCGGACTGCTGTACGGGATGGAGGCGTATGGCCTCGCCCAACGGCTCGGGATCTCGCGAGATGAGGCACAAGATCACATCGATACCTACTTCGCCCAGTTCCCCGATGTGCGTGACTTTCTCCAGGGACTCGTCGAACGGGCGAGGATCGACGGATACACGACCACCATCCTGGGGCGCCGTCGCTACCTGCCGGAGCTCACCAGCGACCGATTCCGTGATCGCCAGGCGGGGGAGAGGATGGCGCTCAACGCTCCGATTCAGGGTTCCGCGGCGGATGTGATCAAGAAGGCCATGATCGAGCTGGACCCGAAGCTCGTTCGCCATCAGGCCCAGATGCTGCTCCAGATCCACGACGAACTCGTCATCGAGGTTCCCGACGAACACCTCGTCGCCGTTGCCGAAGTCACGCGAACCGTGATGGAAAACGTGGTTCAGCTTCGCGTGCCGCTCAAAGTGGACATGGCCACGGGGCGGACGCTCGCGGAATGCAAACACTGACCTCTTGCAGCTTGGTCGCAATGAGGAGTAGCATTCCACTCGGCATCGGGCCGCAGCAATCACGCGCGCACCGAAGCAACCCACGTACATAGGAGTCGAAGCCCTTCCATGACCACGAACGAGAACGAGCTCGCCACCACCGGCGAGGAGCACGCGGACGCTCCGGAGGACGCAGCCGTCGAAACCGAGGCGCTCGAGATCACCCCCGAGGCTGCGCCCCAAGCAGGTGACGTCGTCACCGGCGATGCGGCCGCTGAGCCCATCGCGGAGCCCGAGACGGTGACAGAACCGGTCGCGGAAGCCATCGTGGAACCGGTGACGGAGACGGAAACGGTCTTGGATCCCGTCGTGGAACCGGTGCCGACGACCGACGCGCCGTCGGTGCCCGAGGATGCCGACGTCGAACCCACGCCGGTGCCCCGCGGGGAGCGTCCGGCGATCACGGCTCCCAAGGAGATCGCCGACCTTCCGGACGATCTGTCGGCAGACGATTTCGCCAAGGCGATCGAGCAGACCGTGTTCGAGTTCAAGGAAGGCGACATCGTTGGTGGATCGGTGGTTCGAATCGACCAGGATGAAGTCCTTGTCGACATCGGCTACAAGTCCGAGGGCGTGATCCCACTCAAAGAGTTGTCGATCCGCAATGCCGCCAGCCCGGGCGAGATCGTTACCGTCGGCGAAGAGATCGAAGCACTCGTTCTTCAGAAGGAGGACGACAACGGCCGCCTCGTGCTCTCCAAGAAGAGGGCCCAGTATGAACGGGCTTGGGGTCGTATCGAGCGTGTCATGAACGAGGGCGGCACCGTGACCGGCCCCGTCATCGAGGTCGTCAAAGGCGGCCTCATCGTCGACATCGGTTTGCGGGGATTCCTCCCAGCATCGCTGGTGGATCTGCGCCGGGTTCGCGATCTGCAGCCATTCATCGGCGAGGCGATCGAGGCCAAGGTGATCGAGCTCGATCGGAATCGAAACAACGTCGTTCTGTCGCGTCGCGCCTATCTCGAAGAGGAGCAGGCCGAGCAGCGCCATGCGTTCCTCGTCGATCTGAAGACGGGCGATGTCCGCGACGGAGTCGTGTCCTCCGTGGTGAACTTCGGTGCATTCGTGGACCTCGGCGGCATGGACGGTCTCGTTCACGTTTCGGAACTCTCGTGGCAGCACGTCAATCATCCCGGCGAGGTCGTCAACGTCGGCGACAAGGTGACGGTGCGTGTTCTCGAGGTCGACCACGACCGTGAGCGCATCTCGTTGTCGATCCGTCAGACGACGCAGGATCCATGGGAGCAGTTCATCGAAGCCAGTGAAACCGGCGACGTACTGGAAGGTGCCGTTACGAAAACGGTCCCATTTGGAGCGTTCGTTTCCGTCGGTGAAGGCGTCGAAGGCCTGGTTCACGTCTCCGAGATCGCGATGCACCACGTCGAGAGTCCTGAGCTCGAATTGTCGATCGGTCAGCAAGTTCGGGTAAAGGTGACCGAGGTCGATGCCGACAGACGTCGTGTGAGCCTGTCCATCAAGCAGGCTCTTCCCGAGTGGGAGGAACGCTCCACGTGGAGCGAGCGCAAGCCGAGCAAACCCCGGAGAAGGGAGTTCCAGCGTGAAGACGAAGCTGAAGCCCAGCCGTCGTTCAACGCGGATGCCTCACTCGAGGCGATCCTGCAGGAACTCAAGGAACGGGGAATTGGTCGTAGCTGACCGTAGAGTCCTTGACGCACTAGTCACGCCTGTGCCAGGCTTGTCCGGTGCCGCCAGGGGGATCACGACCTCGACTCGGACACTCAAGAAAATGACACCATTGTTGGGGAGGGCCAGCTGACATGGGACGTAGGACGATCGTTCTCGTCATCGCAATCGTTCTCGCTGCCGTTTCAGCGTTCGCCGTGTGGCGTTACCTGTCAACGGTCGAAGAAGACATTCGCGCTGACATCTCCGAAGTACGGGTCTACCGGGCGACCGAACTGATTGTTGCCAAGACCCCCGGCGAAGAGGCCCGTGCTGTGATCGAGGAGGGCCTCGCTCTTCGCGAGTCGGTCGTGTTCGAAGGCTCGACGATCCTCTGCGCGGGACCAAAAGAGGGGAACGAGGGCGAAGATCCGAACAAGTTCGGCTGCCCCGAGAACCCGAGCGACCTCGATACGATCCTCGCGAACCGTGTCGCGGCCGGCCCGATCAGCGCCGGGCTACTGATGACCACCGAGCAGTGGGTTGAACTCGCGGAGTTCCAGGAGGCGAGTCTCTCCGAGTCGATCGTGTCCGGCAAGGTCGCGATCGGGATCCAGCCGTCGGATGTCAAGTCTGCCGGCGGATTCATCCGACCAGGAGATCGCGTGAATCTCATCGCATCCGCCACTGTCGATCTCACGAACGCAGTGTCGCTCTACCAGTACCCAGAACTGGCTGCGCTTCTCGCCGAGAACCAGCAGGAACCGGCCGAGCCGCCGCCCGCCGAGGAGGGTTTCACGACCACGACGACGACCGTGCCCGGTCTGGTCATTCCGACGTCGATCGACTTCACACAGACGATCCTCCAGGATCTCGAGGTGCTCGCGGTCGGACCGGACACCAGGCCGTCCCGGGTGCCATCCGGGCTCACGCCGGTCGGC
>JAUVNV010000018.1 GCA_030599515.1 Acidimicrobiia bacterium | reverse complement strand
TCGCTCTCGTCGCCGGGGGCAGCGGTGGTGTCGGGTGCCTGCGTCGTGTCCGGAGCCTGCGTCGTGTCCGGAGCCTGCGTCGTATCCGGAGCCTGCGTCGTATCCGGAGCCTGCGTCGTGTCCGGAGCCTGCGTCGTATCCGGAGCCTGCGTCGTCTCGCCCCCTCCGGGTGCCGTCGTCGTCGGCAGATTCTCTCCAGAGCACGCGGCCACGCCGGCGCCGAGTGCGAGGAGCATCGCTCCGATTACCAGAAGACGCACGATCCGCGCCATGAAGGTTCCTCCCGTGTGGACTCGGTGCGAGTGTAGAGGAGCCAGCCCCCGAAGTGGCTACATCGCGCCGGGGAGCCAGTCCTTCAGGCGAAACACCTTCCTTGTCGAGACCGCATCGGCCATCAAGAATCCCGGGATGTCCTTCACCGAACGGGCGACCGCCTCCGGCCGGGCGCCGGTGGCGACGGGCCGTCCTTCCGAGAGGTCGCACACCTCTTGGGCGCGGGCCGACATCTCTGCGGTGCCAATCCGTCTGGCGTAGTCGATGATGTCCTGCTTTGGGAGACCGAGAAGGGGCCGAAAGATCGGGATCTCGGAGGCCTCGGACACGGCAACCAGGTGAGGCAGCGTCTGCGAAGAGACCTGACCCATCGCGTCGCCGGTCAGCAGCGCAAGGATCCCTTGCTCCCTGGCGATCTGTGATGCGGCACGAGCCATCAGAACCTTCAACGCCACCTGGCGCATCCGGACGTCGACGTGCTCGAGCAAGGCCTCCTTCACCGGCTGGAACTCGACCACGTGAACAATCGGGTCGGTGCCGTATCCCCATCGCTCCCACAGCGAGCGGGCAACCGCCACCGCATGGTCCGACTGCGAACACGACAGCGTGAAGTGGACGAACTCCACCGGGCAGCCACGCGACATCATCATCCATGCAGCGACCACCGAGTCGAAGCCGCCCGAGATCAGGCCGAGCACCGGTTCCTGAGTACCCACGGGAAGACCGCCGGGTCCACGGTGGTGGGCAACGACGAGAAAGGCCCGGTCGTCCAGCACCATGACGTCGACGGGTTCTTGAGGGTCGTCCAGATCTACCGTCCCACCCGCTTCGACGAGCAATGCTCCCGATCGTGACGCCAGATCGTATGACTTCCAGGGATGCGTACCCCGTCGTTTCACTCTGACGCCGAATGTTCGACCGGCGACGCGATCGCGCGTCAGGCGCGCAACCGCCGACGCGAGACGGTCGAGATCGCCAGCCGCGATCTCCTCCATCTCGTTGACGGACGCCACACCGAACACACGCGTGGCTCGTTCGACGATCGCGCCGGTTCGGTCGCCGGAGTTGAGCGCAAATCGGTGTGATCCCAGGCGCTCCAATGTCGACTCGCACCCCGCCTCATCCAGCGCCAGCCGAAGACTGGAGAGGACGCGTTTGATCATTCTCGGCTGGGTACGCCGCGATTTCAGGAAGATGTCCCCCGAGAGTGTGATGTGGATCATGACGGCTCCCCGGTCCTTTCCTGCTCCAGGATACGGACCGGCACGCCATTCGTCGGCGCCAAGCCCGTCATGTCCAGACCGGCGAGGTCCGGATCTCGACGATCGATGGCCCGTGGTCCGTCTGGAGGGCCCGGCTCAAGATCGACTCGAGTTGCTCCGGCTCGTCGACACGGAAGCCTCGACCACCGCAGAGCTCGGCGAATGCAGCGAAATCTGGATTGACGAGATCCGTCTGCCATATGGGGCGAAGGGCAGAGACCTGTTCGCGGCTGATCTTGGCAAGCTCGTCGTTGTTCAGAACCACGTGCGTGATCGACATCCCGTACTTGACGGCCGTGGTGAACTCTGCGAGATACTGGCCAAGACCACCGTCGCCCGAGATCGAAACGATCGGCCGGTCGCCGCCCGTTGCCGCGAACGCACCCATCGCAGCGGGGAGTGCGAATCCGATCGACCCGAGATAGCCCGACATGAGGACGTCCTGATCTCCCTTGGATTCGAAGTAGTGCCCGAACGCGTAGGTGTTGTTACCGACGTCGACGGTGATCACGGCGTCGTCTGGTGTGAGCCTGCCGAGAACTTCGAAGACACGGGCCGGATGCATCCATCCTCGTTCATCCCGGAGGTTCGCTCGCCGATCCTTCTCGATCCTCCACAGCCTCCAGCGTTCGGCCACGGCATCCCGAACGTTGGTCCGGTCACGGCGCTCGAGGCGCTCATCGACGGCGGCGAGGAAGACGCCGATGTCGCTCAGAATCGGGAGATCGACCGGGTGGAACTTCCCGAGGGTCATCCGGTCCACGTCCACTTGAATCGTGGTCTTCTTCTCCGAGATGCCGGTGTGGTTCGAGAATGACGCCCCGAGGACGAGGAGTACGTCGGCGTGACTCATCGTTGCGGCTGCCACACGCGTGCCCGACCGGCCGAGGGTTCCGCACGCCAGCGGATGGTCGTCGCCGATCAACCCCTTCGCCTTGAACGTTGTGATCACGGGGGCATCGATCTTCTCCGCCAGGCGGATGACATCCGCTCGATGGGCCCGGGCACCATTGCCGGCCACGATGACGGGGTGCTTCGCGAGAGTCAACAACTCGGCGGCCCGCTCCACTTCTTGGCGTCGTGGCTCGATCCGGGGATCGGCGAGGCGGCCGGACATCGGGCGTCGCGGGGCATCGGCCACTCCCTCCATCTCCTGCACCTCGTCGGGGAGGATCAGGTGACCGACGGCCCTATCCACGATCGCGTGCTTGAGCGCCAGTGCCATCAGATCGGTGGCGTTCCCGGGGACGAGGACCGTCTGGCTCCACGCAGTCACCGCTTCGAATGCACTGTCGAGCGGGACCTCCTGGAATGCGCCGGGGCCGAGCACTTGCGTGTTGACCTGCCCGGTCAGAGCCAGCACCGGCGCTCGATCGACGTTGGCGTCCCATAGACCGGTGAGGAGATTCGTTGCACCCGGACCGGCAATCGAGAAACACACGGCGGGCCGTCCGGTGAGTTTCCCGTAGGCCGAAGCGGCGAACGAAGCGGCGCCCTCGTGGCGGACGCCGTAGTACTGCAGTCGGCCATCGTTCTCGGCCTTCCTCAGGGCGTCCGCGAAACCGAGATTCGAGTGACCCACCATGCCGAACACGGTGTCGACGCCCCATTCGGTCATCACATTCACCATCTGATCCATCAGCGTCTCTCGTTCAACCGCGACGGGAATGCGCACACGCACGGAGTCGCCGACTTGCCGGATGGGGAACGGAGTAGCGGCATCGTCGTACCCACCGGGCGGTTCTCCCGTGACGGGGTCGTACTCGTACCCGTGCCACGGGCAGATCAGCCACCCGTCCTCGATCGTGCCTTCCCCGAGCGGCCCGCCCTGATGGGGACAACGGTTGTCGAGGGCGCTGAGTCCCCGTCCGGTCCTGGCAAGGCAGACAGAGCGTCCACCGGCGATGACGGCCTTCACCTCGTCGGTTGCAAGGTCATCGGCATCGACCTCGTGCCAGCGAACGTCATCCATGCGAATGCTCCCTCCGGATCCCTTCCGAACAACGGTAGACGGCGGTCAACGATTCCGCATGGGGCCGTAGCCCGTGATCCCCCCTCCGTGGCCGGAACGAACAACAACCCCGAGGGGTGGAGCCCTTGGGGTTGTTGGTGTCGGAGAGAAGACTCGAACTTCCACGGGCTTTCGCCCACATGGCCCTCAACCATGCGCGTCTACCAATTCCGCCACTCCGACGCAGCAGACAAGAGTATAGGAACGGCGAGCGTGAACCCGTCGATCGAGTGCTACCCGTCGACGCGATACCAGTCCTCGATGTTCCAGGTGTAACCGGCCCTGGTCGGATTGTGCTTGAAGCCAGCGATCTCATCCGCCCACACCGCCGCGGTCACGAGATTCGCGTAGAGCGGATGGATGACTGCATTGTCGGCGAGAAGGTTCTCCGCTTCGTTGATCAGGCCGACGAGTAAGTCGGAATCGACCGTCCGGTTCATCTCGTCGCGAATCACCGCGAAGCGGGCTGTAGCAGCATCGGTGTACGCACCTTCCTCCCCCATGCCCCAGCGGTAGTAGTTCGCGCCATCCGGCGGGAGGGCTGCCTGCGGGTCGAACACATCGTGGATGGCGACGAGGCTGGACAGACCGGGAGAGCTGACCCATGCCCACTCGCCAAGGTCCCATATGGCATCATCGAGCGTCCCACCCCAGAACAGCTGCGGCTCTTCGAGCCGGTTCTCATAGGGGATGCCGGCAGCCAGGAACATATCGGCGAGCAGTTCCGACATTCTGACGCGGATCTCGAGGTCCGACGTCGTGGTGAAGACGAACGAGCACTCCTTGCCGGTCTCCTCGACCGCTGCGGCGTAGAGCTCTCCTGCAACGGTCGGGTCGAAGATGTACTGCGCCCAGGAGTCTTGGGACAGTTTCGGGCTGAACGCGGTGACGTACGAGTCGAGCGGCTCAACCTGACCGTCGAGGAGCTCGTCAACGAGAAGCTGCTTGTCGACGGCGTGGCCGACGGCCTGGCGCATCGCGAGCGACTCGTTGCACGAATTCTCATTGCGGTCGAAACGGGCGTTGCCGAACTGGAAGTTCAGATGCTCCCAGACCGGACCGGAGAGCACCTCGACGCGGGCACCTTCGGACTCGAGGGCTCTCAGGGTTTCGATGATCTCGGTGATGGGTTCCAGTTTCGGGCGAGGCTGGATGACATCGACTTCACGAGTCTTGAAGGCATCGACGAGCGATGTGGTCTCCGGGATGAACGTGAAGACCACGCTGTCGAGATAGGGCAGCTGCTGCCCGGTCTCGACGTCGGTCTTCCAGTAACTGTCGTTGCGGACGAGCTTGACGAACTCACCCTTCGCCCACTCGCTGAAGATGAACGGGCCACCGGAGGCCCACATCTTCTCGTTCCAGTCCGTCGCGAAATCAGATCCCTCAATCGAGTGCCTCGGAAGGATGGTCCCGAAGATCAGTTCGTAGAGAGTGGTCGGCGCTGCGAGCGTGTACGCGAACGTCTTGTCACCAATGATGATCGACTCGAGATCGATGTCCTCGTAGGTGGACTTGTCGATCGGCAAGTCGGGATCGAGGATCGTCTCGAGGGTGAACATGAAATCATCGCCAGAGATCGGCGTCCCGTCCTCCCACCGGGCCTCGTCCTTGATGACGTACCGGATGGTCATCGTCGAATCGTCGTTGAGCGTGACTCCCCGATTCGCAATCGTGGGTAGCTCGGTGACGAGTTCGGGGATCAACTCGAGCGTGTAGCCGTCGATCTCATGAACACCCGTCAGGTAGCCCTGCCCGATGATCGAGACGATGCTCTTGTGGCCGCCGGGAAGGAACGGGTTGAGCGTCGGGGGTTCCTCGTCGTCGGCGACGATCGCCTCGCCACCGTAGGGCTTATGTGGTCTCGCCTCGGTGGTGGTCGTCTCGCGAGCCGCGGTCGTCGTTGATTCCTCTGGTGGTTCTGTGGTTTCGATCGCTGCGGTGGTGTCGGCACTGCCCGAAGCACAAGCAACCGCCACAAGGGCGAGTACCACGAGAAGCACCATCAGCGCGACCGGGCGGCTGGGCCACAATCGAGTCACGGTCTCCTCCCTGTGTCAGCGCGTTGGTGGCCCGCTCGCTGAACGGGTCGATCAACCGGAAGTATGCTCGTAGCAATGCGGTAGTGCGAGCACTGTGGGGTCGGTAGTCAGTAGTCAGTACCGGGCCCTGCTCATGGCTCCCGTCTTTCTACTTTCTACTTTCTACTTTCTACTTGCAGCTACTGAGCCACTCCGATCCGGACCTAGGATCGAAGGTCGAGTTCGGCCCGTGGCGCGCCGAGCCATTCGCCGGAGTCGGCGACCAGATGGCAGGCCACCTGGTGATCGTTGCCCCGATCATCGAGGGGCGGGTGGTCGGTGCTCGAGCACACGTCCTGGACGAACGGGCACCGCTCGATGAAGCGGCACTCGGAAGGAGGATTCACAGCCTTGGTGACGCCACCCTTGATCTGCACTTCGGGCCGACGGTACGACGGATCCGGAACCGGGACGGCGGAGAGCAGGGCGCGCGTGTACGGATGCATCGGGCGTTGGAGCAGCTCCTCGGTCGGCGCCATCTCGACGATCTTGCCGAGATACATCACGGCGATGCGATTGCACATGTAGCGAGCGACCGCGAGGTCGTGAGTGATGTAGAGATAGGTGACGCCGAGGTCGTCGGCGAGTTCGAGCATCAGACGCATGATCGAGATCCGAATGCTGACGTCGAGCATCGACGTCGGTTCATCGGCCACGACGAACGACGGGTTCATGACGAGTGCGCGGGCGATCGCGACCCGCTGTCGCTGTCCGCCTGACAGTTCATGAGGGTACCGGAAGAGAAACGACTCGGCCGGTGTCAACCCGACCAGGTTGAGCAGTTCGACGACCCGTCTCTCCCGTTCGGGTATCGATCCGATCTTCTGCACCATCAAGGGCTCCGCGACAGTGTCGAAGATCGTCCTGCGAGGATTCATGGACTCGTACGGATCCTGGAAGATCATCTGGACGTTCCGTCGGAATTCCTTGCGCTGCGACTTGCTCTTGATGTGGGTCACGTCGACGAGATCACCGCTGGCTTGGTCGCGCACTCCAACCGAACCTTCGGACGCCTCGTCGAGCTTCACGAGGATCCGACCCGTCGTCGTCTTGCCACATCCGGACTCACCCACGAGGCCGAGGCTCTCGCCGGGCTTGATCTCGAAGCTGACGTCGTCGATCGCGTGGATGAAGTCGGTGGCCTTCCGGAACATGCCCTTCGAGACGGGGAAGAGCTTGCGGAGGTTCTCGACCTTGACGGCGGCCTCTCCATTGGGTGTAGGCATGTCCTGGGTCATTCAGTTTCCTTGGCGGTCGTCGGGACCTGATCGTGGTTCCAGCACGCCAGTCGGTGTCCTTCCACGATGTCCTCCATCGGTGGCTCCTCGGCCACGCAGCGGTCTGTCGCAAACGGGCACCGGGGGTGGAACCGACATCCGGACGGCGGATCGAGGAGGTTCGGAGGCTCGCCTTCGAGTGGTGCGAGCTTCATCCTCGGCCCGGTCACCGAAGGCGTCGATGAAAGAAGGAGCCATGAGTACGGGTGCCTCGGTCGGGCGAACACATCGACGGTCGGTCCGTATTCAACGAGTTTCCCTGCGTACATGACGCCGATGTGGTTCGTGATCTCGGCGATGACGGCGATGTCATGCGAGATGTAGATGATGCTCATCCCGAGGTCGTGCTGGATCTGACGCAACTCCTCGAGCACCTGCTCCTGGACGATGACGTCGAGAGCGGTGGTCGGTTCGTCGGCGATGATGATCTTCGGGTCGCATGACAGGGCCATCGCGATCACGGCCCGCTGCTTCATGCCGCCCGAGAACTCGTGCGGGTACCGCTCCATCATGCTCGGATCGATTCCGACCAGTTCGAAGAGCTCCGCGATCTTCGCGTTGGCCTCTCTCACCGTCGGCTTCTCATCCCAATGGATGTCGATAGCCTCCCGGATCTGGTCCCCGACCCGGTAGACCGGGTTCCACGAATTCATGGCCCCCTGGAACACCATTGAGATGTCGTCCCAACGACGCATCCGCATCTCCTCCGGCGAGAGCTCGAGCATGTTCTCGCCATCCAGGATGACTTCTCCCTGCTTCACGACGGCGTTGTCGGGGAGGAGCCGGATGAGCGACAGGGCAATCGAGGTCTTCCCGCAACCCGACTCGCCGACGAGCCCCAGTGAATCGCCGCGCGCCAGAGTGAAACTCACGTCCTCGACGGCAGAGACCATCCCATCTTTGGTGCCGTAGTTCATGACGAGGTTCCTGACCTCGAGCATGGGGGTGTCCCTCGAAACGGTCTGTGTCATCGCCCGGCCCTCTGTTGTCGCGTCGTGTTGTCCTGTGTCCTCATCGGGTCCTGAGCCTCGGGTTGACGACCACATCCATCGCACGGCCGATCAGGAAGAACCCGGCAGCGAACAACGTCACTGCGAGACCGGCGGGGAAGAGCAACCACCATGCTCTGAGGCCGAAGAGGGTGTAACCCTGAGTGTGGGACGTGTTGATCATGATGCCCCAACTCATCGGGATACTGAGGAGGCCGAAGAACGACAGAGTCGCTTCGAGGAAGATCGCGCCCGTCACCTCGAACATCATGAACAGGAAGCTCAGTGGCAGCACGTTCGGGATGATGTGCCGGACGATGATGTGCCGGTTGCCGCCGCCGGCCACCCTCGCTGCGTCGTTGAACGGCTTGACCTTCACCGAGAGCGCTTGCGACTTCAGGATGATAGCCGTCGCGCCCAGCCCCGATAAGATCCCGATCAGGATGCCCAGTTGCCAGAGACCGATCTCCCAGAATGAGCCGATGACGATGAGGAGCGGCAGGAGGGGCAGGAGCAGGATGAGGTCTGCCTGACGCATCAGCCAGGTGTCCATCCATCCCCCGTAGTAGGCCGCGACCGAACCCACGACCGTCGCAAGGACGACGGCGCTCGTCGCAGCGATCACGCCGAGTATGAAAGCGGCGCGCGCACCGAACATCAGTTGAGAGAAGATGTCCCTCCCGAACGGGTCGGTCCCGAGGAGATGCTTGGCGTTCGGCGGAGCCGGAGCGATCGGCACCTCGATGATCATTCCCTCCTCCGGGAAGAACTCTCCTGTGATCATCGCCTCGGTGAAGCTCATCTCAGTCGACGGATCGGTTACCTCCGTGACGACCGTCTTCTCGACGATAACGGAGTCCGCACCGATCACCGGGTCGTAGATCGCCTCCTGCCCCTTCCATGCCGTCGCCATGAGGATCGGATGCAGGATCGCCAGGAACCCGAAGAAACCCACGATGACCACACCGACCACGCCCATCTTGCTCTGCGAGAAAAGCGCCCAGTTACGCTTGAAGGAGCGCCACAGCAGTCGCATTCGGATCTTCCAGAGGGACTCATCGAGGACCTCGGCCCCCATCATGTCCGTGTCACGCACGTCGGTCATCGCGGCTCCTCCTATGACTCGACCCGGATGCGCGGGTCCAGCACTGCGTACAAGATGTCGGCGATGAGGTGAGCGACGAGCGCCAGGAAACCGATGAAGGCGAGCGCCCCCATCGCGACGGGGATGTCCTCAGCGGTCACGGCATTCAACAGGGTGAGGCCGAGCCCGGGCCACGAGAAGATCGACTCGGTGACGATCCCTCCCCCGATAACGGCCGCGATCGACAGAACGAACGACGTCGTCACGGGGAGCAGGGCGTTGCGCGCCGCGTGACGATCCCGGATCACCTTCTCCGGCACCCCCTTGGCCCGAGCCGTGAAGATGTAGTCCTCCCGGAGGGTCTCGAGCATCGACGATCGTGTCAACAGGGTGATCGCCGCATAGAAGACCAGCGTCAGCGTCGTGACCGGCAGGATCGTGTGATAGGCGATGTCGGCGGCGTACTGCGACATCGGTGACACCATCCAGAAGACGACCATTCCGATCGCGACCAGCGCGAGCAACAGCCTCCGAGCTCGCTGCCGGGGCTTCGGCTCGACGATCTTGTGTGTGAACCAGTAGACCGCTCCGACGAGGATCGCCGCGACCAGGGCGGACAGCAGCATCATGTTGAAGACCTGGTTCGCGGTGTACGGAGAATCGAACCACTTCTCCGGATCGAGGAACTTCCCGAGAGGGAAGAGCCCTAGCTTGGATCCGAAGAACCACAGCATGAGGATGGCGAACCACGGGTAGAAGACCGTGTACAGGATGATGCTGCCGACCATCGTGAAACGCTCGATCGGGGTGTCGCGCTTCCAGGCGACGAGCTTCCCGGTCTGGAAACCGACGAGGTAGGAGAGCAGCGTTGCGGTCAGGAACAGGTAGAGCGTCCGTGGCAGCGCCTGAAGAAGGATCTCGGACACCGGTCTCGGGAAGTGATCGAAGCTCTGCCCCAGGTTCAATGTGAGCACGTTCTTGACGTAGTTCAGATACTGAAAGAACAGCGGCTGGTCGAGTCCGAGTCGCGCCCTGAGGATCTCTTTGGCTTCCGGGGGGATGTCGGGATTGCCGACGAACTGCTGTGAGATGTCGCCGGGCTGTGCGTTCAGGAGGAAGAAGAGGATGGTGAGGAAGACGATGAAGAGGAGCCCCATCTGCAGAAGCCGCTTCCCTATGAACCGTACCATCCAACTACTCCTCTGTCGGCAGAGATTCCCAGGATCGGGGTGCCCGACCCTTCCCCGAGCGCTGCGAGCCTAGCCGATAGACCACCCTACGGCGAGCGCACGCAGCACGCGAAGGGAGGGCGCCGAAGCGCCCTCCCTTCCTCGATCGGTTGGTTGTACGTGTCTACTTGGCGACGTTGCCCTGCATACCGGCCAGGGCCTGAATGCCGGACAGAGTGCTGGTGAACGGGAACGTCACGTCCTTCGTGAAGAACTCCGTGATCGGGGTGTCGAAGAGAACGATGTACGGCAGGTCCTCTACCAGTTTCGCCTCCATCTCCCAGATCTTGTCGTACGCCGCATCCTGCTCGGACACCTTCAAGGCGAACATGTCATCGGCGAGCTGATCAAACTCAGCATCCGAGTAACCCGTCGCGTTGCCGCCGTCGTCCGTCTCCGCCCAGTGGCGAGTGTGGAAGAACGACTCGTGGAACGTCGGCCATGCCGGGTTCCCGAGGCTCCATCCGAGGATGTAGGTGTCGAAGGTGATCTCCTCACCGATACCAGGCCACACCTTCGCAACGATGGTGTTGAAGTCGGTCGGGTTCGCCTTCGCGTCGATACCGAGCTTCTCCATCCAACCCTCGATCCACAACGCAGCCGTAGCGCGCAGCGGGTCGTAGGACGCCGGCGGAGCCATGATCTCCTGCTGGACGAGCTTGACGCCGTCCGGATCGATCAGGCCCACACCAGGAGTGATGACGCCGTCTTCGTCCGTCACGGGATCGGTCTCCCACGTGAAGCCGCCGGCCACGAGGGTCTCGTTCGCCAACTGCAGACGAGTGTTCTCGTCGAGTCCGACGTACTTGGCAGCCACCTCTTCGGCGAATTCCTCGTTGTACCACGCCTGGTTGCCTTCCGGCACCAACACGTAGAGCGGGAACGCCACACCCTGGAGCACGTTCTTTGTCAGGAACTCCTTGTCGATCATGTAGGCCAAGGCCTGACGATACTCAAGGAACTTGCCCGGGCTCTTGCGCAGGTTGAACGCCAGGTACCGGAAGCCGTTGGTCGGGTTGACCGCGACATCCAGATTCTCGGCCTCGAGGCCCTGCTGACGCAGACCAGGAGAAACACCGAGCGGGTTGATCCAGTAATCGATCTCACCGTCGGCCAGGGCGAGCATCGCTGCCGCCTGATCACCGTAGATCGAGAACGCCGTACGGTCGAGGAACGGGCCGTCCTTGTACGCCGAGAGGACGTCGCCGCCACCCTCGCCGAAGTACAACTGACCGTTCTGCTCGTACGAACCGTTGACGTAGAAGATGTGCTCCATGCCCGCGTTCGAGTACGCCGTGTTGGCAACGTTCTCGACGAACGCGCCCTCTTCACGGCCGTTGTAGTTCACCGGACCGCCGGAGAGATCACCGATCTCGAAGGCGTCGGCACCGTAGATGGTTGCACCCGGGTCTTCAGACGCGAGCGCTTCCGTGACGATGGCTTCCCAGGGAGCCTTCGGCATGATCGATGCGACACCCGTGTTGTGCGGCCAAACGGCGCCACCGGGGAACGATGCGTACGTGTACTTCACCGTGTAGTCGTCCACCGCCTCGACGTTGGTGAGCTGTGGCTCAGACGTATCCGTGTAGGGATAGGCACTGATCCAGTCACCACCGAGTCCGGCATCCCTCACCGTGGTGTAGGTGAAAACGACATCGTGTGCGGTCAGCGGGGAACCGTCCGACCATACGTAGTCGGGACGCATCGATTGTGTGATCGTCCACACGTCACCCTCCTCGACCGGCTCAGCAGGCAGGCCTACTGCGACGTCGGGAGCGACGATGAGCCCCGGGTACTGGATGGTGAACAGCGACGGCTTCGTGGGACCGAACACGTACTGCATGTACACGGTTCCATCGGGACCGATATACGCCCAGTAGTTGTTCGACACGATGTCCGAGGTCATACCCAGCGTGTAGGTGAACCCGGTCGCGGCTGCGGCCGCGGTCGTCGTCGTTGCGTCTGTTGCTTCTGTTGCTTCTGTTGTTTCGGTAGCTGCGGCCGTCGTCGTTGTCTCTCCACCGTCGCCGGCGGCGGCGGTAGTGGTTGTGGTGTCATCGCTGTCTGAAGTACAGGCAGCTGCCACCATGGCGAGAACAACGAGAAGAACCATCAGCGCGACCGAGCGATTTCGCCACAATCGAGTCAACGTAGCCTCCTAATATTTTCTGTCAGCGCGTTGGGCGCCGGGCGGCCCTCAGTCCCGCACGGGGACTCAGACCATCATCCACGTCAACAAGAGCGTGAAGACGGAGAACAGAACCGCCATCACCACCGTGAGACGATCGAGATTCCTCTCGACCACCGTTGAACCGGTGATATTCCCGCTACTCATGCCTCCACCGAACATGTCGGAAACCCCACCACCTCGACCCGCGTGAAGCAGAATCAAGAAGATGAGGCCAAGAGAGATGAGCAATTGGAGAACGGCGACAATTCCGGTCAGCAACCCAGGAACCCTTTCCTTCGTGGCCCGCCGATGAGACGGGCCGTTCACGCGGAAGTATGCCGGTATCGGTGCACTAGTGCAAACACTGGCCTGCCAGGAACTGGCAGATCGGTGGCGGTACTGAGTACCGAGTAGTGAGTACTGAGACGACGCGCGGTTCGGTGCCCGGACCACCCGCCATGTACTCTGCGAACCCTGGGCTCGCAGAGGCGCATAGGTACCTTGCCAGCCCACAGTTCGCAGATCGTCTCTCCGCTGGTCCTCTGAAGCAGACCGCGCGCACGAACCTGAAGTGAGTCTCCCTCGCGGCCTGTAGCCCGTAGCTCGTCGCTACTGCGTTCCCGCTTGTCTCGCGACCGCTTCGGCTGCTGCTTTCGCGGCTTCCGGATCACCGAGGTAGTAGCTCTCGATCGGCCGAAGGTCGCCGTCGAGGCGGTAGACGAGCGGGATACCCGTCGGGATGTTGAGACCGGTGATCTCATCATCGGAGACGTCGTCGAGGTGTTTCACTAATGCCCGAAGGCTGTTGCCGTGCGCGGCGACGAGAACCCGCCGGCCGGCCCTGAGGTCGGGGACGATGCGGTCGTACCAATAGGGCAGCATCCGGTCGACGACGTCGGCGAGACACTCGGTGCCTGGGGCGAGTTCGGGCGGCATCCATGCGTAGCGAGGGTCGTTGAGGGGGTGACGCGGATCGGTCGGCTCGAGCGCCGGCGGAGGCACGTCGTACGATCGTCGCCACACGTGTACCTGGTCGGGACCGTGTTCGTCCGACGTCTGCTTCTTGTTGAGTCCCTGGAGCGCTCCGTAATGGCGCTCGTTGAGGCGCCAGTGCTTCTCGGCGGGGATCCAGCCGAGATCCATCTCGTCGAGCGCGATCACTGCCGTGTCGATCGCCCGGCGGAGCAGAGACGTGTGCACGACGTCGAACGACAGGCCCGCTTCGAGCATGAGCCGTCCGGATTCCCTGGCCTCCTCGACACCGCGGTCCGAGAGGGCGACGTCCGTCCATCCTGTGAAGATGTTCTCGAGGTTCCAGAGGCTCTGCCCGTGACGCAGCAGAACGAGCGTGTACTCCATGTCGACCCCTTCGAGTGCGCGTGAGGTCAGTCTGGCACGATTCGGTCGCCCGTCATCCGGAAGAGGGTCCAGAGCGGCGTCCTGAGTCCCGAGAAAGGCCCCATCTTCGTCTCGAGCCGTGCCTCGTCGATGAGGGGCAGCAATCCGTCGTGCCGGCCGCCGCACTCGCGAATGGCCGCCGCGATGTGATCGCGCGCGATCGATTCTCCGTCGCCGTCGTCATGCACCGCGACCATGATCGACAACACGACGCTCGCCGACTCGAGATCCGCGTTCACCTCGATCTCGGCTGTCGCCGCCGTGTCCCTCAGCGCGTCGACGACACGGTCGATGTGCGGCCGCAGTCCCCCGTCGTGGTCCCAGGGGACGCGGCGAGAGACCATGAACTCGCTCTCCGCGCGCCAGAGTCTGTCGCTCACACCCAGTAGCGGATCACGGAAGCGAACGTGTCCGGGTCGAGGCTCGCTCCGCCGACGAGTCCGCCGTCGATGTCGCGCTTCGCCATCAAGCCTGCGACGTTGCCGGGGTTCATGGAACCTCCGTAGAGGATCCGGGTGGACTCCGACGCCTCGTCTGCGATGTCGGCGATCGTTGCGCGGACGAATGCCGCCATGGCTCCGGCGTCGTCATCAGATGCCGTTCGACCCGTGCCGATCGCCCAGATCGGTTCGTAAGCGACGACGAGTCCTGCGATCTGTTCGCCGGTCAACCCTTCGAGGCCCGCATGAACCTGGCCCCCGACCTTCGCCTCGGTGACGCCGGACTCCCGCTCCTCTTCTGTCTCTCCCACGCAGAGAATGGGCGTCATCCCCGCACCAAGCACCGCCTTGACCTTCCGGTTGACGTCGGCGTCGGTCTCACCGAAGAGCTGCCGCCGCTCTGAGTGCCCGACGATCACGTACGAGACCGAGAGTTTGGCGAGCATTCCGGGAGCGATCTCTCCCGTGTACGCGCCCTTGTCTTCCCAGTAGACGTTCTGGGCGCCGAGCCGGATCTGCAGGTGATCGGATTCGATCACGGTCTGTGCCGACCGCAGTGCGGTGAACGGCGGACACACCACGACGTCGACTCGCTGGTAGTCCGCGTAGTCGAGCCGGTAGCTCAGCTTCTGCACCATCTGAATGGTCTCCAGATGTGTGGCGTTCATCTTCCAGTTGCCGGCGATCAGGTTCTTGCGCATATCAACTCCATCTCTCCAGTATCGCTATGCCCGGCAGCGTCTTCCCTTCGAGCATCTGCAGCCCAGCGCCGCCTCCGCTCGAGACGAACGAGACATCCCCGTCCCTCCCGAGGAGCCGAAGTGCCGCCACCGAGTCTCCGCCGCCGACGACGGTGTAACCCCTCGACGAAGCGACCGCCGCCGCTACTCCGGCCGTCCCGGCCCGGAACGCTTCCCATTCGAAGACGCCCATCGGACCGTTCCAGAAGACGCTCGCCGCCTCTTCGATGACACCACCGAAGCGTCGAACCGTCTCCGGTCCGATGTCGAGGCCCATCATCCCATCGGGGATCGCCGTGCCCGGCACGATGCGATGCGCAGCGTCCGGGGCGAAGGCGTCGGCGACGACCAGGTCGTCCGGTAGGACGATCTTCGAGCCTCCCGGTCCATCGAGTACGGCCTTGACGTCATCGATCATCGACTCCTCGACGAGCGAGTCTCCGACGCTGTAGCCGCCGGCCTTCAGCAGCGTGAAGCACATGCCACCCCCGACGAGCATGAGATCGACGGTTGGGAGAAGGTGCTTGATGACCTCCAATTTGTCCGACACTTTCGCACCACCGAGAACGACGACATAGGGACGGTCGGGTTCTCCGAGGAGGCGGGAGAACGCGACGATCTCCGCTTCGAGGAGTCGTCCTGCCGCACTCGGCAGACGCGCGGCGACTCCGACGTTCGAGGCGTGGGAGCGGTGTGCCGTGCCGAACGCATCGTTGACGAACACGTCGGCGAGCGCTGCCAGGCCGTCGGCGACCCCGGGGGCGTTCTTCGACTCCCCGGGTTCGAACCTCGTGTTCTCCAACACCACGACTGACCCGTCCGGAGCCGCGGCGATCGTCTCTGCCGCGCCGGCGCCGATCACCGACGGTGCCTGGATCGTCGGAAATCCACCCAACTCGCCGAGTCGCTCCGTGACCGGACGCATGCCGAGCGCCGGATCGGGGCCCTTCGGCCGACCGAGATGACTGGCGACGATGACCTCGGCCCCACGGTCGCGGAGTTCGATGATCGTCGGAAGGCTGGCCCTGATCCGGAAGTCGTCGGCGACGACACCCTCGTCGAGCGGAACGTTGAGATCCGCTCGAACGAGGACGCGCCGCCCATCGACTTCGAGACCGTCGAGGGTCTGCAAGGTCACGTCAGGTCAGTTTGCGAACGATGTCGACGAGGCGGGTCGCGTACCCCATCTCGTTGTCATACCAACCGAACACCTTGACCATCCCGTCGGTGACCATCGTCGACTGCGCGTCGAACACGACCGAGTGGGGATCCCCGATGACGTCACTCGAGACGAGGGGCTCCTCGCTGTACTTCAAGATGCCTTTGAGCGGTCCGTCCGCCGCGGCTTTGAACGCAGCGTTCACCTTCTCAGGGGTCACATCATCGGCAACAACCGTGACGACGAGGTCGGTGATCGACCCGTCGGCAACAGGCACGCGCAATGCGGTCGCGTCGAGTTTGCCCGCCATCTCCGGCATGACGACGCCGACGGCGGTGCCGGCCCCGGTCGAAGTCGGGATGATGTTGATGGCGGCTGCCCGGGCACGGCGCGGGTCCTTGTGGATGAAGTCGAGGATGCTCTGATCGTTCGTGTAGGCGTGCACCGTCGTGAACATGCCCTTCTTGATCTCAAAGCTGTCGTTGAGCACCTTGACCATCGGAGCGACGCAGTTCGTCGTGCAAGACGCGTTGGAGATGATCTTGTGGTGGGCCGGGACGAGTCCGTCGTCGTTGACTCCGAGAACTACCGAGTAGTCGGGGTCGCCCATCGGGGCGGAGACGATGACCCATTTGGCACCGGCCTCGAGATGCTTCGACGCGCTCTCGTGGGTGCGGAAGTGGCCGGTCGCCTCGATGACGACGTCGACGCCGAGCTCACCCCAAGGGAGAGCGGCGGGATCACGCTCGGAGAAGACCTTCATCCGATCACCGTCGACGATCAGCTCGTCCCCTTCGAGGACAACGGAGCCCGGGTACGGGCCGTGCACCGAGTCGTGCCTCAGGAGATAGGCAAGCATCTCCGGGTCGGTCAGGTCGTTGATCGCGACGATGTCGATGCCGAGGACGTCCGTCTTCATCTTCGTGAGCACGGCCGCGATGTCGCTCGCTTCGGTGATCTGGGCGCTCGACACGGTCGCCTTGAGATTGGCGAAGATGTCGCCGCCCTTGGATGCTCGGAGGAAGTTCCGGCCGATCCGACCGAAACCGTTGATGGCTACTCGCATGATGACCTTCCCTGGAGGTAGGTGGTTATGTCTGAACGAGTCCCCGGAGGACGGCGCCGAGCCGTGTCGGGTCGTGGCACGGACGCTCGGCGGTCTCGTCGAGCAGGTCCGCGGTCACGAGGTCCGCACCGTAGGTCGCGGCGGCCTCTGCGTCGATCCCCACCACCTCGAGCGGCGGGTCGACGGACACCGGGGAGTCGGATGCGACGATAGCACCGGGTGGGCGTACACCGGTCAGGCGGATCAAGGATTCGAGGTGGTTCACGGCATCCATGCCGAGGGTCTCTCCGTCCTGGGTGACCGTGTTCGCGACGTAGACAAGAGAGGCGCTCGATCGGTTGATGGCGTCCGCGATCCCCGGCACCACCATGGCGGCGATGATCGAGGTGTAGAGGCTCCCCGGTCCTAGGACGATCTGGTCGGCCGTCTCGATCGCCTCGACGGCCGACTCGCTCACCGGTGCATCTTCCGGGAGGACCCGGATGGCGCTGACCGTGCCTCTGGCAAGTGAGATGTTGACCTGGCCTCGAACCTCTCGTCCGTCGATGGTCGCGCCGAGTTCGAGATGCCAGGGTGAGGCGGGGATCACGGATCCGGCCGCGCCGAGGAGTCGCTCGGAGGATCGCAGAGCCCCTTCGAACGACCCTTCGATCTCGGCGAGCGCCGCGATGATGAGGTTGCCGAGCGAGTGTCCGCGAACGTCCGCCTCTTCGAACCGGTACTCGTAGAGCCGGCGCCAGACCGTGTCGTCGGGGGTCAGGGCGATGAGCGACTTGCGGATGTCCCCGGGCGGCGGGATGTCGAAGTGCGGAGCCAGTCGACCCGACGAGCCTCCGTCGTCGGCC
>JAUVNV010000151.1 GCA_030599515.1 Acidimicrobiia bacterium | reverse complement strand
TGAGATACGACGGGATTCAATGCGAACCGGTGAGAGATGAGAACCCGTGTGCTGCATGGATTTCCGCCGTGTCCTCGAGATTGCGGGAACCTCTGATACTGACTACGGATCAGGAGGTTGGGGGTTCGAGTCCCTCCGGGCGTGCCAATGAAGCCGTTGCGTCGCAGGGCTTCTCCTCGAGACGGGTTCATGGATCGCCTGACGTTTGGGAGCCATTCGTAGGTGCGGCAGTGATGGGTCTGGACGCCGAGTTGGTCGCGACTCAGGCGACATCGAGGAATCGGCGAATGGCCTCGCGAATGATCTCACTAGTGGTCGCGTGGTCGGCCTCTGCTCTGGACTCGATTGCCGCGAGCAGCTCCGGGTCGATTCTCACCGGTACGACGTCGGCCGGGCCCGACCCCATCGGAGGCCGTCCGCGGCGCCGCGTCTTCAGAACGTCCACGTCGTAGTCCTTCTCGGCGACTTCGGTGGCGAGCGCCTCGATGTCTTCGTCGGTAAGGGTGCGGCCGCTACGGGTACGGCGTGTGGTCGGATCGGTCACGGCGTGTCCTCCCCGTGTCTTCTCGGAAGTAGGTCGTAAAGAGCGGTGCGTAGACGCATGGCATGGATCACAAGATCGGCGTCGTCCGCGAGTACGAGCCAGATAACCTCAAGAAGGTTCCCGGCCCTGTCGGGCCCGATTGCGAGCACCTTGGGTGGATCGGAGTCGGGTTCGAGGTCGACAACCGTGAGGGCATGGTCGACGGCGTGACCGATGGCGTCGTCGTCGATACCGTGCCTGCGGGCAGTGCGGTGGATCTCCACATCACAATATCGTAATACGTAATGCGCGGGTTGGGAACCCCCAGAGTTTGCGTCCGGCGCTGGCCGTTCCCACCCTGGGAGCCAATCTGGGAGCCAATAGCTCTGGACGGCTGTGGACGCCTGTGGACTGGGAGGCCTTCTGTTCCTGGCTGTGTGGACGGCTGTGGACGGCTGTGGACACCCCTTGGAGATCTACGGATCAGGAGGTTGGGGGTTCGAGTCCCTCCGGGCGTGCTGCTGGGACCCCTGCTATGGCGGGGGTTTCTGTCATCTACCGCCGAATTCGATTCCCCGTGTGCGTTCGTTGGGCCGCGTCTGGGCCGCGAGGTTTCGAGTCCGGATGTCATCGAGTCGTCTGATGAGCGCGTCGACGTCGGAGGGGAAGAGGTGGGTGTAGCGGTCCATGGTCACGGTGATGGAGGAGTGGCCGAGATGGGCCTGGACGGCTTTGGGGTTGGCGTCGGCTGCGGCGAGGAGGCTGGCTGAAGGTGTGCCTCGCGAACGCCGCGTCGACCCTGGCACCGCATTTGCGCACGAACCCTGTCAAACACCACACGCACATGCAACAAGTTGCCCGATGTGTACATGTGCACATCTCAGGTGGCGCTGATGGACTTGGATAGGGGCACGCTGGCGAGGATCGATAGGAAGCTGCTCGCCGGCCTCGGTGGCGATGAAGCGAATCGGACGCTGCGGGTGCCAGCGAACGGGGCGAAGTGGTCGACATGGAAGCGGTACTGCGACGCAGCCGGGATCTCGATGGGGCGAGCAGTCACGATGCTCATCGACCAAGAGCTCATCAGCGTGTTCGGTGACATCAACGGTGATGAGTCGCTTGTGTTCGCTCAACGCGCCACAGAGAGGCTCGCGAACCGAGAGGCCAAGATCGCAGCCCGAGAACGCAAGGTCGGTACGTGCGAGGCCTCATCAACGTGGTCCTTCTCAGCGACAAGCGTCGCCGTGACGATGATGAGACCGTAGAGGGCATGGCTCAGTCGCTCGCCTCGGCGATTCTTCGTGACCATGGACTCCCTCTCCTCTGGCGTCACCGTCCGATCTCCTTCACAGATGCCCGTTCTTCTCGAGCCACTTCATGGCGAAGAACCCCTCACCGGCGGGGATGTAGAACGTTGCAATTCGGAAGACAACGGCGGCAGCGAATGCTTCGTCGGCACCCAACCCGGCAACGATCAGGAACGATGTGAGGACCGCCTCGGCCACGCCGATACCTCCGGGGATTGGTACCAGTCCTGCGAGGAGGTTCGTCGCGACGGTGACGACAAGGGCTACGACCAGGGGAAGGGGTGTTCCGATGGCCTGGAGGATGAACCAGAGGGTGATGGCGAGGATCGTCCGTGACGCCAGGTTGCTGCCGAGCAGTCCGAGCGTCCGTCTTGGATCTTTCAGGAGATTCCAGAGCATCGTCCAGGCGTCCTTGAGCGGAGGGAGCACGGTCTCTCGTAGTCGCTGGATTCGGAGGATCGCGATGATCGAGCCGATGATCAGCACCGTGACGATCAACAGGACGGGGCCCCAGTTGATGGCGTCGGTGTCGAGATCCAGGGACAAATCCGTTGCGATGAGGGCAACGATGAGGATTCCGGCCTCGGTGACGAATCCCGCGATGCCGTCGAGCGCGCCCTGAGTGACGGCGAGCGTTGGCGAGACTCCGTACTTCCTGAGGAACAGAGCGTTCATCGTGACGCGGCCCGCTGCACTCGGGACCGCGAGGCCGATCCATTTCACCGATACCTGGAGGATGGTCAAGGGCTTGAGAGGGAGCGGGTAACCAGTAGCGAATAGCATCCCGGTCGCGTCGGGGAAGAAGACCGACTGTCCAATCAGGAAACCAACGACAATCCAGATCCAGGCTGCGCTCTCGACGACGTCCCAGACGGCGACGAAGTCGATGTCGGTCAGCATGCCGATCAGGGCGTAGGCTGCCACGAGGGACAGCGCCGGCATGATGAGATCCTTGGGCTGGACCCGTCGCAGCTTGGCAGGCTCCGGTGCCTCGGCGCCGGTGGCTGCGGCGATGGCGTCACTCAGGTTGGACATGAGGGTCTTGGGCTTGTCGATCAGGCCGCGCTGGGATCGCGTCAGGGCCGGAACCTGGACGTACGGAAGCGCTGCGATCAGTTGGTCGTCTCCGATGCCGGCCTGTGCCGCAGTGACGGCATCTCCGGCACCGACCGCGACTGCCGATGAGAACAAGAGGGACACGACGTCGAGGCTCTTGCGCATGTCGGACGCGCTGAGCGAAGCCGCAGCGAGGTCGCCGATCACCGGTTGGCCGTCGTCGATTGTGATGGCGCTGAGCGTCAATGCTCCGTGCGCAATGTCGGCGTCGTGGAGTTGGGCGACTTCCTGCCACACAGCAGTCAGCGAAGCGGCGGTGAGTGTATCCGGGTGAATCGAAGCGCCTCGCCGCGTCGTTGCAAGCAGTGCCATGTCCTCCCCGCCCAACCCGACGGCGAGGATCTCCGGTGTCGCAATGCCGTGGCGCTGCGCAATCAGGAGAGCAAGCGCCTCATGCTCGACGGCCTGAAGTCGATTGGACGTATACGTCTGACCGCCGTCGCGATACCACAACGATCGCCACGCTCGAGCGAACCGCTGCGAACCGACCGCGTCGCGACCGTAGACCTTGACCTCGATCGGGGTTCCATCGTCGAGTGACCCGGTGAGGCGACGCACACCCCAGGAACGGTCGGATGCGAGTTCCAGGTCGGCGATTCGGATACCGAGACCTCCCAACCCAGAGGCAACCGAATCCCTATCGGGATACCCCATCGGAGAGCCGAAGATGAGCAGGACAGCGCCGCCGACGAGGAGCCCGAGGCCGATACCGCCGATCGCGTCACTCGGCAGGCCGATCCCGAGCCCGAATCCCGAGATGGCGACCAGGATGATCATCAACCAGCCGAACCGCCTCACGGGTCGCGCGAGGTGGGGGGAGGCAACGGTGATGACGCCCGTCAGGATTGCGACCCGCAGGATCGGGAACGTGAACCCGCCGTCTCCATCTACGAACTCTGGAAAGACCGTTGGGATGGATCCGTCGAGCCACCAGATGAAGAACAGAATGGCGACAATAGTGGCGACGACGGTGACGGCAATATCGCGCAGGAGATCGAGGCGCTTCTTGCCCTGGGCGATTACCGAGATGATGACTGCCCACACCAACAACAATCCAAGGAAGTAGGCGAGCCGGAAGACCTGCTCGAACCAGAGTGGTGCGCTCTGGGCAAGATCCGTGAGCGCCGTCTCGACGGCCGCCACACGATCGACGTTGGCGGCGGTCCACAGAAGGAGAACCAGTCCGATGACGACGAGCCACACATCGGTGGCCCGGCGCACTCGCGGTTGATGGGGGCTGCTTGCGAAGTACCGGTTCACGATCTCACTCCAGCAGACCGGACCGGGTCTGCATGTAGGCATCGACGACGAGTTCGATGAGTTCGTCGGTGATGTCTTCGCGAGCCAGGAAACGCTGATACATGAGTGGCCCAACGATGAGCGCCTGCGCCGCCGCGAAATCCTCTCGTGGGTGGCCGAGCAGGTCGGCCATGAGATAGCGGCGGCTTTGTCCGGTCCGGCGGAGCATCTCCGCCGTCCTGGTCTCACGCTCTGCCCGGTCGATTCTCGTGGCGAGGAGAGTGGTGTGAAATGCCTGCAACCCCTCTCTCAAGGCCTCGAGATAGCGGGTGAGGTCCTGACGGACGTCGCCGCTGGGCGTGAACGGTGGTGCTTCGGTGTCGTCGGCAATCGCCTCGAAAACGATGTCGTCGGGATCGGGCCAGCGCCGGTAGATCGTCGAACGGGAGATGCCGGTCAACCCGGCGAGTCGCGTCGGTGTGACGGCCTCCTGGCCTTCCTCGACGAGGAGCTGCCGTGCCGCGCCGAGAATCCGTTTCCGAGTTGAAGCGATTCGTGGGTCGGTGACGTCTTGCTGTTTGTCAGCTCCGGGGCTCATGGGTCCTGACTGTAGGCGCTGCTGCGCCTACGGGACGAAATGTCCCACATGTCTTGTGGTCGTGATACTCTCGTTTCGACACCAAGAAGAGGAGCATGATGAGTGACGACACCACCCGGCGGCCACAGTCATCACCCGAGGACATCCAGAACGCCCTGTACGGGGGTGTTCCGATGGGCCGTTGGAAAGAGGGTCTTCTCTTCGAAGGGATCGAACCGACGCCCGGTCTGAAGTCGGCGGCGAACTGGTTCCCCCGCACGGAGAAGATCGGTCCGGACGAGATCAGGATCATCTTCATGGGGACGTCCCCGATGATCCGTCCCGGTCAGATGAACACGTCGATCCTTATCCAGTTGGGCAACGGAGAGAATTTCGTCTTCGACATGGGCGAAGGCTCTGTCGCCAACTACATCGCCAGCGGAATCGCCCTCAACGAGATCGACAAGGTGTTCATCACCCACCTCCACGTCGACCACTTCGGTTCGCTGCCCTATCTCTACATGTTCGGCGGATGGTCCGGTCGCTGGCACAACAAGCTTCGGGTCTTCGGGCCGTCCGGACGCACTCCTGAGTACGGCACAGCGAAGATGGTCGAGGGCATGCAGATGATGCTCGGCTGGCACATGGATGCCTTCAATGTGTTCCCGATCGGCGAGGGATGGAACATCGAGGTCAACGAGTTCGACTTCAGAGACAACGGCGGCGTTATCTACGACGAGGGTGGCGTCGAGGTGATCCATTGGCAACGTTCCCACGCCAAGGATGGAGCTTCCGGGTACCGGCTGAACTGGAACGGGATGAGTGTCGTGTGGACCGGCGACGGACGACCAAGCCAGCTTGACGAGAAGTACGCCGCAGGTGCCGACGTCTACATCACGGAGACGCAGGCCGAGCTGGTCAGTATCGCATCCGGGGTCCAGGGCGTACCGCCGTTTCTCGGCCGATACACGATCGACACCCACCACACGCCCGGATATGCAGCGGGGTACCTGATGAATCAGGTGAAACCTCGTCTCGGCATGGTGACTCACATGGCGTTCGACCCGTATCAGAACGAAGAGACCGTCGCCGAGATCCGCCACCACTGGCAGGGACCGTTCCACTTCGGTGCACCCGACGGTGTCGTCGTCAACGTCACGATGGACAAGATCTGGGTTCGAGAGGGGATCCTGCCGGACTTCCCGAATTCCAGGGCACCCCAGCAGAACTTCGACGATGGCCAGCTGGTCGTACCGCTCCCAGTCAACAAGAGGGAAGACATTCAGGAGTCGTTCGTTCGCGAGCAGGAGATCGACCCGGCTGCGTACTACCCCGAGGGCTACAAACCCATCTTGCTAGAAGATTGGCCCGTCGACAGCGATCTTGTAGTCGACGTAGAGAACCTCCCGCCCAGCCTCCTCGCAGGCATGGGGGAGAACTGGCGCGAT
>JAUVNV010000111.1 GCA_030599515.1 Acidimicrobiia bacterium | reverse complement strand
GAGCACGATGACGTAGGTGTCCTCCCCCGTCCGAACGACCATTGTCTTGAGGATGCGATCGACGGTTGTGCCACGACGCACGGCCGCCTCAGCAAGATCCCGAGCAGGCTCGAACCGGACAACCCGATGGTCGATTCCGGCTGCGACGACGGCCTCGAGGGCGGGGCTGGTTTCCATGGCGTGGAGGTTAGGTGACAGGCGGTGGGTGGCGAGCGACAAGTCGGTGCCGCGATGTGTCGATTGCGGGCCGCGTTGTCACTCTCATCCGGGTGGTGCATGGATCAAGGGTCGGAGGAACCTGCGGCGTTGGGCCGGCGAGTCGGGGTCGATGGTGTATCCACGGCCGTGGATGACGACGTGGTGGTGGAACCAGCACAGTGTGGTCAGGTTGTCGGCATCGGTTGTCCCGCCCTCGCTCCAGGGTGTGATGTGATGCGCCTGGAGCCGGTATCGGCTGACGCATCCTTCAATGGTGCACACGCCGCCGTCGCGGGCCAGGATGAACCGTCTGAGCCGAGGCGGGATGATCCGGCTGCGTCGTCCCATACTCAGCGGGGTGCCGTCTGCGGTTCTGCCGGTGACCTCGACGGTGCCGTCACAGAGGATCGCTTCGACCGTGTCTCGTCCGACCCTGGGTCCGGCTTCGACGACGACACCGGTCTCACCGTTCGTAGCAGCAGCGTCACGGGCGTCGATGAACACGGTCAACAACGGTGTGGATGAGTCGATCGTGGCACCGTCGGATCCGGCGAGGCTGTCGAGGCTGATCGCCCACAAGGCGTCCGCCCATCGGGTGCCCCGGGACCGGTCCCCGTCCGGATCGCCGGGCAGCCGGTCGGCTTTGACGTCCAACGCTTCGACGAAGGTCCTGCCGGCGAGGCCGGGGAGCTGCCCGTGGAACCGCCACGATGATTCGTCGAGGTTCGGCTGCGCCGTCACATAGCGAGTGTCGAACGCTTCACGCTCCTGATCCTGTGACACACGATGCCGGTTGGCGACGAGACGCCGGATACCGGCCACGTCATACACAGCAAGCTCGTCGACGATCGTGGCGTCCTCTGACGGTTCGGCGATCCTCGCGACCGCTGCCGTACGATCGAAGCTGATCGCACCGGTGGCGGCGGTGTCCTCGACGGTGGGGAGGGATTCGAGACGCCGAGCCGTCGACACCAGGGCCTTCGCGGTCTCTGGGGCGACGTCCAACCGTCCCGTCACCCACTCGGCCAGCGACCGGCACCCATCAGCCATCGGGGCCTGCCGGCGGTCGATCTCACGGATCAGGACCATCTGTGATCGGCGAATCCTCGCGATCGTCGCTTCGCCTTCGGCGAGCGCCTGTTCGATCGCATCCGTCGTGAGGCTGGCTGTCTGCTCCATGTGCGCAACGTATCAAGCCGGTGTGACAGAAAAGTCGCGAAAACCAAGAATTCGAGAAGAAGTTCGCGAACTCTTCCGAGTCGTTTTGCCGGACATTGCCTGACCCGCTCGAGGCCCCTCTTCGTGAGGATATTCGTCGGCCAGTCGAATCTCGGTGCGACGGGAGGACTCAGACAGACTGATGGGACGTGGATGCCTGATCGATATGTGGGGGGCTTGCGGAACGATCCGGTTCCGCAGCTTTGGGGTGACGGTGGGTCTGGCTCTCCAGGTGCCTGGCGCCCGAAGGTGCCCTGGTCGCGAGCTTCCGGCCCGACGAACTCCCCGGTCGCGGTGTGGCTCGAAGACGACCTCAAGGCGCTTCTGGCGATCCATCACATACCGGTCCGACATCACGCCAACGTGCGCACCACCAACCTCGTGGAACGATCCTTCGTCGGGGAACGCCGCAGAACCAGAGTCATCGGATGTCCCATTGAGGTCGGTGTCGAGTACGAAGTCGTTGTTTCCGCCCGCAAGCGAAATGGTCGAAGGATCCTGAGCGACGCGACAGTCGTCGCACCGAACGGCGAAAAGTCTCGCATCAGCCGTTGCCGTTTGGATAACAATCCGCCTTCCCCGAAGGGTGCCAACCGCTCCGATCCGACAAGGTTCTCGGCTGGCAGGGAGCGCGTACGTGCCTGGCATGGGTGGCGCACGGTTGTTGCCCGTCACCACTCGCACTGCATGGGGTGAGTGGAACGCACGGGTGGGTCAGGACGTTGTGCCCTTGAAGCCGCCGTCGCTTCGACCGGATAATGGAGCCATGGGGAGACTCGCTTCAGTACTGATGGCCGTCGGTCTGGTGGTAGCAGGCTGTACCGCTGGCCCTCTTGAGAGTTCGGCTACGACCACGGCTCCGCAGCAGCGAACCACGACGACCGTTGCGGCAACCACCACAACCGATGCTGCCTCCACCACTACCACCACCCTGTCCGACGAAGAGATCGACTGGGTGGCGTATGTCGAGGAAGCTCTCGACTACGCAGAGACCAACCACTACCGAAGCCACGAGTTGAACTGGGGGACGATTCGGGCGGACACGCTGGCTCTCGTGTTGACGAACCCGAGCCGCAACAACGCCGAAATCGGCATGAAGAGGTTGAACCGGCGCACTGGAGCGACGTACACGCCTGCGAGATGGAAGGATGTCGAGTACGCACCCGAAGTCCGCTTCCCTTCAAACCCTCCTCGTGGTCGTCGCCTTGCCGGTGACATCGGCTATCTCGACCTCAGGAGCGGATGGGAGGACCTGGACGACTTCATCACGAATGTTCGCCATCTGGTCGAGTTCATCGACCGAATCCCGGTGTGTGGATGGGTAATCGACCTGAGAAACACCGAACTGGTTGGCCTCGCCAGATTCATCGCTGCGCTCAACCCTGTTCTCGGAGAAGGCACCATCGTCACCTACGGACCGCCCTACGGTCCCGACGAGTGGTCACTCCATGACGGTGTCCTGCTCGTCAATGGAGAGCCATGGGAGACGCAGGCTGGTGAGGGCTACACGGTCCACGATCCTGATGTGCCGGTGGCACTGTTGACCTCAGCGACAGCAGGCGTGTCGGCAGCCCACTTTCTCGTAGCGTTCCAGGGGCGCCCCGACACCCGCTCGTTGGGAGAACCCACCGGACACGCAGTTCTCGTCTCGTCACGTCTCGACCTCCCTGACGGTTCCACTCTGGAGGTGCCGTCAGGTCAGGTCTACGACCGTGCTGGAACGGCATACGACAGCAGGATGGAGCCAGACGAACGCATCCTGATGGTGCCGACCGACTCCGGCGACGCTGTTCTCCATGCCGCCACCTCGTGGATCGGTGACGTGGCCGAGGCATGTGTCCAAGATGCCGACGCAGACACCTTGGCATAGCCGAGCCCCATCAGACTGATGCACGGAACCACAACTGGGAGAGCACCAACACCTGATGCATAACCGGCTGGGCGACCTGTCTGTCCCTATCCACTTGGGCATCGCTCGATACTTCGCTACTACCGTCCCCCCATGCCCGAACTCACCGTTGACTCCATCGCTCACGGGGGCGAAGCCGTCGGGCGGATCGACGGTAAGGCCCACTTCGTTGCAGGTGCGATCCCGGGTGAACGGGTTGAGATCGAGATCTTCAAGGAGAAATCGCGTTGGGCACGGGGCAGGCTTGTCGAGGTTCTCGACGCTTCGCCGGACCGGATCGATCCGCCGTGCCCCGCCTACCCCGTCTGCGGAGGATGCACCTGGCAGCACGCCTCCTACGAACGCCAACTCGAATGGAAGCGTGAAGTCGTCGCCGGTCAGTTGGCCCACATCGGTGGATTGGCAGACGTGCAGGTTCGACCGACGATCGCACCTGGGCCGCAGTACGCCTATCGGAACCGGATGGACTTCTCCGTTTCAAATGGGCGGCCCGCACTCCACGAGAACCGGTCGAATCACCTGGTCGAACTCGATGGATGTCCTCTCCTGAGGCCAGAGCTGGCAGAACGCTTCGCAGCGCTCGGGGACCTGACCGGGACCAGGAAGATCGTTCTGCGATCCGGGGTGAATACCGGCGACGTTCTCATCAGGATCGAGGGCCGGGTCCCCGCCCAAGCCGACCGATGGAACGCCTCGGTCGTCAAGCAGTCGCGCGCGGGCATTCGCACGGTGTACGGTCGGCCCTGGTTCGAGGAGGAAATCGACGGGGTTCGCTTCCGCGTGCCGGCGAACGCCTTCTTCCAGGTGAACACGGCCGGTGCCGAGGAACTGGTCCGCCTCGTCACCGACGCAGCCGGTGTCACAGGCAACGACGTACTGCTCGACGGGTATGCCGGCGTCGGACTGTTCGCTGCAACGGTCGGCCGGTCTGCCGAGCGCGTCGTGACGATCGATGCCGGAAGGGCGGCTTTCGACGCGATTACCGGGAACCTGGAGCAGGTCATCCCCGGTCGATATCGCTCGCTGCTTGGCCCTTTCGAACGCGTCGCTCCAACGGCAAAGGACCGGTGGAATGTTGCTGTGGTTGATCCGCCGCGGGCCGGTCTCGGCTCAGAGGGCGTAGCGGCCGTCACGAGGACGGGGCCCCGGACGATCGTGCTGATCTCGTGCGACCCGGCGTCGCTCGCCCGCGACGCCTCGCTCCTCGGCGAATCCGGGTATCGGATCGATCGGGTACAACCCGTCGACCTCTTCCCACAGACCTATCACGTGGAAACCGTTACCCGATTCGTGCTGAGATAACTACGAGCACCGCGTACTCAGTACCCAGTACTCAGGACTCAGTACCGACTGCGCAGCAGTCCTAGATTTCGTCGACGAGCTTGGCACGCTTCTCTTCGTACTCCGCGTCGGTGAGCACACCGTCATTGTGGAGTTGCTTGAGCCGCTGGAGCCGTTCCGTTGCATCGGACGGCGCCTCCGGCGCTGCTGCCGGTGCGGCCTGTGGCCGGCCCTGGAGCGCCACGGTCCGTTCCTCGCGAACCTTGTACAACAGCGCCGCGAAATCATCCGGGTGCGGGATGTTCGAGAACTTGCTCTGTCCCCCCGTGCCGGCCGATTCGACAAGCAGATCACCGGCGCCGAGCATCCGTTCGAACACGGTCTGGCTGAAGTTGACGTTCGTGATCCGTTCGAGAGGGATCTCGATCCCCGATTTCGCGAGGAGACCCTTGCGCGTGATGAGCCGGTGAGTCGTCAGCACGTAGCGGGTCGTCGCCCAACTGACGATCGGTCGCACGATGAACCAGACTCCGGCACCGACCACCGCGAGGATGATCACCCACTCGGCCGCCGGCCACCAACCACGCGTGAACACGAAGATGATGATCGCCATAGCGAGGATGAACCAGCCGATCGGTATGACGAGCAGTTTCCAGTGCTGTCGGAACGAGGTGACGATTGTCTCGTCTGTGCTGAGTGCGTCTTCGGGCCATGCCATGTGCGGCAGTGTAGGCGTCGGCTCCGCCGAGTATCGAGTGCCCAGTACTGGAGTACCGGTACCGAGTACACCGGTGGCCGCAGGCCGCCGGTCAGACGCGAGAAACCCCGAGGAAGCTTTCGCCCCCTCGGGGTGTCCTCGTTCCGGCGGTCTCGGCCCCGGAGGGCTGATTCCGTCGGTGCGAGCGGCCTTGCGACCGTTCACCCTCACCGTCCGGCCGAAGCCATCGGGCGAGGTGTCCTTCCGCCCGGTCCCGGCCCGAAGGCCGCTTCCGGTGACCCCTTGCGAGGTCGGCGCCGCCCCTTTCGGGGGGTACCCGGTCAGACGTTCCCGTTGCCCTTTCGGGTTCCGGCCGACCCTTTCGGGCCGGTTGTCCCCGGGTCGGTTTCCCGTCCCGGTGACAATTGAGAAGGTAGGAGCCGTGTGCGGCAATGTCCACTCGAAACGCTGGTTGGTTTTCGCGTTCGGATCTGAAGTTTCGCGAGCTGCACTTCGTGCGGGATTGTCGGTTGTCCGTTGTCGGTTGTCGGTCCCCGATTCGGGGTACCGAATCAGTGATCTGTCCCCCAGTTCGTGCCGGTCCGCCTACATTTCCTGGCATGCGGATCGTGCTGGTCGTTCTGAGTTCTGTCGGAGCAGTTGTGCTTGTGGCTGTCGGGGTCGCTTCGGTGAAGTGGTACGTGTGGGACATCGTGATCGGGCAGGCGGGCGAGTCCGATCGATCGATGCTGTTCTGGGGGCTTCCGATCCTCTTCATCGGGATCTTCGCCGTCACCGCTGCCGGAGGACTCGCCTTCGCCGCCGTGCGCCTCTCGCTCCATCACTCATAGCGTGCTATCGGACCGAGTAGCCGGTACCGAGTACCGACAACCGACAACCGTCTGAAGGCCTCCGGCCTTCAGACACGCGAGATACCCCGAGGGAGTCCGGCTTTCGCCTCGCCCTCTCGGGGTTCTCATTCGAAGTGACAAAGCCGCTCCGAATTGTCTCCGGCAGTGGCTCTCACCCCTGTCGTCGACGGTGGCCCGTTTCCTCCGAACTCCGGCATTACCCGGCGCCCGATGGTCGTTGCCCGTCCATTCGGAACCCGGAGGCTCCGGCCGGACCCCGCCCCGCCTTGCGACGGTTCGGTGTGACTCGCCGGAATCTGGGCGGCTCCGACGGCCACCAGCGTCCCGCTCCGAGGAGCGATTCGCCGGCCGGGGATTCCGACCGAAGTCGGTCTTCCCGGCGACCCGTTCGATCCGCCGCTCCGGAGGTCTCCCACCGTTGCGCCGGTGGACCCGAGGGCCCGCCGTCCGGGTCACTCTCCGGGCCGAAGCCCTTCGAGTGGAGGAGAACCTACGACAGCCGTGTGCGACTCGTCAACCGAATCCCGTGGTCTGTTTTCGCGTACTTGCCGGAGTTTTCGCATTCCTCAACCCCAAGTAGTTACACCCCTGTGGTTCGTGTCACACCGGTCCCGTATAGTCCTCCCCATGACGTCCGACACACAGGAGAACCGAAATGACCGGGTGGGCCTGAGAAGCCTCTCCCCTTCACGGGCCAGCGACTTCAAACGCTGCCCTCAGCTGTTCAAATTCAGCGCGATCGATCGAATTCCCACACCGCCCACGGTGTACCAGGCAAGGGGAACGACCGCCCATCTCGCTCTTGAGCGCCTCTTCGAACTGCCCGCCGAAGAACGAACCCCGGAGCGGCTCTCCGATCTCTTCCGGGCGGCATGGCAAGATCTCAAGCCGGGAGAGTTCGCCGACCTGTTCGACGACGTCGCAGCCGAACGGGCTTGGGGCATCGAGAGCCTCGCCATCCTCAACAACTACTTCGCGTTGGAAGATCCCACACAGATCGAGCCGCTTTCCCGTGAGCTCGACATGACCCAGACCGTCGGAGACATGACGATCCGCGGCATCCTCGACCGGATGGAGGAGACGCCCAAAGGTCTCGTGATCACCGACTACAAGAGCGGTAAGGCGCCTCAGGAGCGATTCGCCATGTCGGCGTTCTTCGGGCTCAAGATCTACGCCCTCCTCGTCCGCATCCGGGAGGGGCGCACGCCCGTTGCGCTCCGTCTGATGTACCTCACGGGTCCGACAGTCCTGGAGATACCGGTCGACGACGGACAGCTCGATGCCATGGAGCGGCAACTGGAGGCCCTGTGGAACGCCATCGAAAAAGCGATCGCGGTCGACCGCTTCCCGCCGCGTACCGGCGTGCTGTGCGACTGGTGCTCATATCAGGACATCTGCCCCGCCTTCGCCGACGACACGGGGGGTGGCGTCTGACAACCACAATATGGACCATCGGCTACGGAGAGCGATCGTTCGACGACGTCGAACGGGTACTCGCCGACCTCGACATCTCCATGATCGTCGACGTCCGCACCCGACGCGACGATCCCCGGATCCCGGACTTCGACCATCGCCGGCTCGAGGAACTCGCCGCCGAAGCCGGGATCGGATATCGCTGGATGGGCTCGACGCTCGGCGGGGTTTCAACCTCTGAAGTCGACATCGCCATCGATGATCTCGCGGCGATCGTTTCAGCATCGAGAAGCGCAATTCTCTGCCGCGAGCCCGACCCGGAGCAATGCCACCGTTCAACAGTGATCGCGCCGGCCCTGCGGGCTCGAGGCATCGCCGTGGTCCACATCCTCGAGGACGGGATCACACGACCCCACGAGTCCCCG
>JAUVNV010000134.1 GCA_030599515.1 Acidimicrobiia bacterium | reverse complement strand
GGCCGAGACCGGTAGACAGGGAATGGCATGGAAGGTGTCTCGGCGGGTCTGTGGGGCGGTAGGGGAGTTCTCTCGCGTGTCGGCTTCACAAACGGCGACCAACCCGAACACTTCGGCCGTGGGATGGACGCTTCTCGGAGCGTCCGACGGTGATACCCCCGCTTGGGCTTCCACTCACGCTACCGACTCCGGCAGCGAAGTTCAGTAGCGAACAATCGAACGCAATGGCGTGGGGGAACGCTCCGGTGAGAGAGCGAATCTCGACAGAGGGGGGACTTCCCGGATGATGTACTGGATCGTCAACTGGAGCGTGAAGTTCCGACGCATTGTCCTACCCGTCGCGGCCGGACTCATGATCTTCGGCTTCTTTCGACTCGACGACGTCAAGCGGGACATCCTCCCCGAGTTCAGCCCGACGATCGTCGAGGTGCAGACCGAGGCCCTCGGCCTGTCTGCGGCCGAGGTCGAGCGACTGATCACCACGCCACTTGAGCAGGACCTGCTCAACGGCGTGGCATTCCTCGAGACCATCGAGTCGGCCTCTCTGCCCGGATTGTCCTCGGTTGTGATGACCTTCGAACCCGGAACGGATCTGCTCGACGCTCGGCAAGTCGTGGCGGAGCGGCTCACTCAGGCTGCCGGGTTGCCGCAGGTGGCGGATCCGCCGCAGATGATCCAACCGCTGTCATCGACCAGTCGTGTCGCGATGGTGTCCCTGGAGTCGGCCGAGCTGTCACTCATCGAGACGTCGGTGCTCGCACGCTGGGTGATGGTTCCTCGTCTGCTGGGCGTTGAAGGTGTCGCCAATGTGTCGATTTGGGGTTTCCGCGACCAGCAACTCCAGGTGCTCGTCGATCCCGCAGACCTCGCGACCCACAACGTGACGCTCAGTCAGGTGATTCGAACCACGGGCAACGCACTCGAGGTGTCGCCACTCAGCTTCCTCGAGGCTTCGAGCCCGGGAACCGGTGGGTTCATCGACACCGTCAACCAGCGGCTGCATATCTTCCACGAGCAGACGATCTCGACACCGGAGCATCTGGCGCAGGTGACGGTCGAAGGCCCTGAAGGCGGCGCGGTGTTCATCGCCGGCGAAGCGCTCCCGCTCGGAGACGTCGCCGAGATCGTGACGGATCACCAGCCGCTCATCGGCGACGCCCTTTGCAGCAGTGGGCCGTGCGTCCTCCTCGTCATCGAGAAGTTTCCCGAGGCGAACACGCCGATCGTGGCGAGTGGTGTGGATGAAGCGCTCGAAGCATTGAGCCTCGGACTCCCCGGAATGGAGATCGATTCGTCGATCTACCAGCCGGCAGCTTTCATCGATGCGTCGGTCAACAACGTTCGTGGGACGCTCATCGTTGGGGCGATTCTGCTGCTGGTCCTCCTCGGCCTGCTCACCTTCAGTTGGCGGATCGTGCTGATCAGTTCGGTGTCCATGGCACTGTCGCTGGTTGTCGCCGGACTCGTTCTTCTCTTGATGGACGTCACGGTGAACACGATGATCGTGGCAGGACTCGTCATGGCACTCGTTTTCATCATCGACGATGCAATCGTGGCTGCGTGGAACACGGTTGACAGCGCAAGTGCACAGGACGCCGAGAACGCCAGGGTCGTTCCAGCCGTGATCGATTCGATTCTCCGTCTGCGGAGCGTCGCCACGTACTCGATTGTGATCGTTGCCGTAGCGCTGGTTCCCGTCGCTGCAATGGACGGAGAGGCCGGGGCGTTCCTCGAACCGATTGCCCTCACGTATGTGCTGGCGATCGTGGCGGCGCTTGCGGTGAGTTCCACGGTGGCTCCGGCTCTCAGCGTCTTGTTGCTGGCGAACGCATCGGCAGGCGGACGACCATCTCCCGCAACTGTGCGCCTGCGTGATTGGTACAGGGGGATTGCGCCACGCCTCGTGCCGAAGACCGGCATTGCGCTCGGTATCTTCGCCGTGTTCGCGCTTGCCGGCATCGCAGCCGTACCGTTCCTGAACCAGTCCCTGCGACCTGCGCTCGAGGAGCGTGATGTCGTTGTCCAACTCGAGGCGGCGCCGGGCACATCGCTTCCACGCATGAACGAGATCACCGCACAGATAGCAGGAGATCTGCGAACCACTCCCGGTGTGGCGAACGTCGGGGCGCACGTCGGACGAGCGATCATGTCCGATCAGATCGTCAACGTCAATGCGGCGGAGATCTGGCTCACTATCGAGCCGTCTGCAGACTACGGAGCCACGTTCGCCGGCATCGAGTCCGCGGTGGATGGGAACAGCGACGTTGCGATCCAGGTCCAGACGTACTCGAACCGCCGAGTGACCGAGATTCTGGACCGATCCGACGACCAACTCGTCGTGCGTGTCTACGGCGAGGATGCCGACGCGCGCAGGGAAATGGCGGAAGAGGTCAAGATCCTGATGGCTGGCATCGACGGGATCGACAACCCGCGAGTTGATCTCCCAATCGAAGAACCCAACATCGAGATCGAGGTCGATCTGGAGATGGCCCAGGTCTTCGGCGTCAAGCCGGGTGACGTCCGGCGACAGGCGGCAACCCTCGTGTCAGGGATCGTGGTCGGCAACCTCTTCGAGGACCAGAAGGTCTTCGACGTGGTCGTATGGGGTGCACCCGACATCCGGGCAACCGTGGAAGATGTTCAGGTACTGCCGATCGCGACGCCGAGCGGCGATCACGTGCCCCTCGGAGACCTCGCCGACGTGAGGATCGTGCCGAGTCCGGCGGTCATCCGGCACGAGTCGGTCGCCACGTACATCGACGTGAGTGCGCCGGTCGATGGGCGGCGGCTGAGCCGCGCGGCGGCTGAGGTGGAGATGGGACTTGCCGAGATGCAGTTCCCGCTCGAACATCACGCCGAGGTTCTCGGTGGCTTCGCCGACCAGCGCGCCGTTCAGTCGGCTGTGATCGCAGCGAGCATCGCAGCTCTCATCGGAATCTACCTGCTGCTCCAGGCGGTGTTCACGAGCTGGAGACTGGCCACGCTCACATTCCTGGTCCTGCCGATGGGAGTGTCCGGTAGCCTGATCGTCGTCGCCTTGACCGGTGGCGACATGACGCTGGGTTCGGTGGCCGGCGTGTTCGCGATCTTCGCTCTCGCCGTGCACGGCGTGATCCGGATGATCACGGGCTATGAGCAGCGTGAGCGCCTGGGTGCAGTTTTCGGTGACGACGTCGTCATCAGCGAGACCAGCCGCCTGGTCACTCCGACGGTCATCTCGGTCCTTGCCATCGCTGCCATGTTCCTTCCGTTCGCCATCGCCGGTCCGAAGGCCGGTCTCGAACTGATTCATCCAATGGCGGTGGCTGTGCTCGGCGGATTGATCACGGTGGTCGCGCTCACCATTGTGGTGGTCCCGTCCTTCTATCTGAAGTGGGGTTACGTCTCGGATCCGGACATGTCAGCGGATGATCTCTTCACACGCGAATCGCCCGCGACGACGAGCGTTGGGGAGTGACGTGGGACGATCACCTCATCTCACAACCATCGCCTCCCTCGCTCTGGTGTCGGCAGTCGCCCTCGGCGCGTGTTCGGCGACCGACGCCGCCCCGCCTGCCGAGGAGCCGGTCACGGTTGAAGAGATCGCGGGTACCGAGATTCAGCGCCTCACGCTCTCGGAGTCCGCAGCCGACCGTCTGGATATTCAGACGGCCACGGTTGCGTCGGCGGGCGACGGGATGGTCGTGTCCAGCGCCGCCGTGATCATCGACCCGGAGGGCATCTACTGGGTCTACACCAGTCCAGAGCCGTTCGTGTACATCCGCGAGGAGATCCGGCCGGTCCACGAGGCCGGAGGAGAGGCCTTCTTCGAGGTGGGCCCGGCAATAGGGACGGCCGTGGTGACGGTCGGCGTCCCCGAGTTGTACGGCGCCGAGTTTGGGATCGGGAAGTAGGGGCGTGCCATGCTGAAGTGGATCGTTGGCTCGAGCCTGAAGTATCGGTTCCTCGTGATCGCGCTCGCAGCCGGTCTGATGTTCTTCGGATTCCAGCAGCTGCGTCACACGCCGGTTGACGTCTTCCCGGAATTCGCGCCACCTCGTGTCGAGGTCCAGACCCCGTCGCTGGGACTGTCGGCCACCGAGGTTGAGTCGCTGGTGACGATCCCACTCGAGCAGAGCCTTGCGGGAATCCCCGGACTCGACGAGCTCCGTTCCAAGTCGGTCGAGGGGCTCTCATCGATCCTCCTGATCTTCGATCGGGGGACCGACCTACTGACGGCGCGCCAGCTCGTGAGTGAGCGCATTGCGGTGATCGGTCCCACCCTGCCGACCTGGGCGAGCCCCCCTTTCATGATCCAGCCGCTGTCGTCGACGAGCCGGGTCATGAAAATCGGCCTCACCTCTGACGACCCGGACCTGGACCTCATCGACATGTCGATGGTGTCCTACTGGAAGATACGCGCTCGACTGCTGCGGGTTCCCGGCGTGGCGAACGTCCCCATCTGGGGCGAGCGGCTCGAGATGCTCCAGGTTCAGGTCGATCCCAACCGGCTGCGGGAGAAGGCCGTGACGCTGGAAGACGTCATGGGCGTCACCGCAGAAGCCCTCGAGACCGGCCTCCTCCAATACTCTGAGGGCCACGTCATCGGCAAGGGCGGGTGGATCGAGTCAAACGGTGAGCGGCTGAGCGTGCGCCACGTCGCCCCCTTCGTGTCCGCCGCGGATCTCGCCATGGTCCCCATCCAGACCAAGAACGGTGAGACGCTGCACCTTCAGGACGTGGCCGATCTCGTCAGAGATCACCAGCCCCTCCTCGGTGACGCCGTCATCAACGACGGACCCGGGCTGATGCTGATCGTTGAGAAGCTCCCGTGGGCGAACACGCTCGACGTGACGCGAGGTGTCGAGGAGGCGCTCGCCGAACTCGAACCCGGTCTCCCCGGATTCGTCATCGATGCCGAGATCTTCCGCCCGGCGACGTTCATTGAGGAGTCAATGGGCAATCTGTCGAGCGCCATGTTCCTCGGCGCCGTGTTGATGATCCTCGTGCTCGGCCTGTTCCTTTACGAGTGGCGCACCGCGCTCATCAGCATTGTTGCGATCCCATTGTCCCTGGTCACCGCCGGACTCGTCCTGCATGCCAGCGGAGCGACGATCAACACCATGATCCTGGCCGGGTTCGTCATTGCCTTGGGTGCGATTGTCGACGACGCGATCATCGACATTGAGAACATCGTTCGCCGGCTTCGCCAGCACCGGGAGGAAGGCGGCATGAGGTCAACGGCCCGCGTCGTCCTTGATGCATCGCTCGAGGTCAGAAGCGCCGTCGTGTATGCAACGATGATCGAAATCGTCGCCATCGTGCCGATCTTCATGCTCACCGGCCTGTCCGGTGCCTTCTTCCGCCCACTGGCAACCGCATATGCGTTGGCATTGCTGGCGTCCCTGCTCGTTGCACTCACGGTGACACCGGCATTGAGCCTCGTCTTCTTCAAGAACCCTCGCACCCTCCGACATCGCGAGTCGCCGATCGTGCCGCCGGTGAAGCGGGCGTACGTCAGGATCCTCGAGCCGATAGTCAAACAACCGCGGGGCGCATACGCTGCGGTGGCGGGCGCCGCGGTCCTGGGCGTCGCCCTCGTGCCATTCCTGGGACAGTCCTTGCTGCCCGAATTCAAGGAGCGAGACTTCTTGATGCACTGGCTAACAAGACCTGGAACGGGGCAGGTCGAGATGGTCCGGATCACTCAGGAGGTGAACCGCGAACTGCTCACCATCCCCGGTGTGCGCAACGCCGGGTCACACATCGGGCAGGCACTGCTGATGGATGAGGTGGTCGGTATTGACTTCGGGGAGAACTGGATCAGTGTTGACCCGTCGGTCGACTACGACGAGACCCTCGCTGCCATCCAAGCAACCGTCGACGGCTATCCGGGCCTGTTCCGCGACGTCCAGACCTATCTCAAAGAGCGCATCCGGGAGGTGCTGACCGGCTCGAGCGAACCGATCACCATTCGTGTGTTCGGATCCGATCTCCAACTGCTTCGAGAGCAAGCAGACAAGGTGAATGAGATCCTCGGAGGGATTCCGGGGGTCAGAGAGAACCACGTGGAGTTCCAGCTCGACATCCCCCAGGTCAAAGTCGAGGTCAACCTGGAAGCCGCCAAGAACTACGGCATCAAGCCGGGCGACGTCCGCCGAGCGGCTGCGCGGCTGATCGCCGGCGAGGAGGCGGGAGATCTGTTCCGAGACGGTAAGGCCTACGACGTGCAGGTATGGAGCACGCCATCGACGCGTCGGAGTCTCACGGACGTCGAGAATCTGCTCCTTGACACGCCAAGCGGCGAGTACGTTCGCCTGCAGGACGTTGCCGATGTCAACGTCATTGCGGTGCCGAACAAGATCGAACATCACGACCTCTCAAGGAATCTCGACGTTGGAGCCAATCTCGACGGCAGCCGTGACCTCGGTTCCGTGGTGGCGGATCTGGAAGCACAGCTCAAGGAGATCGAGTGGCCCGCCGGGTTCCGCGCCGAGCTGCTGGGGGAATTCACCGAGCGTCAGGCTGCCTCGGGACGCCTATTCACGTTCGCGATCGTCGCAGCCATCGGTGTCTTCCTCCTGCTGCTGGCGTCGTTCAGCGACGGACGGCTCGCGTTGCTGGCCTTCCTGACATTGCCGATCGCTTTGGTCGGTGGGGTGATCGCTGCCACCATCTCCGGTGGGGAGTTGTCCCTCGGCTCTCTGGTCGGGTTCTTCACGGTCCTTGGCATCGTTGCTCGAAACGGCATCATGCTGATCAGTCACTTCCAGCATCTCGAAACGCACGAAGGAGTGCCATTCGGGAAGGAATTGGTGCTGCGCGGGGCCCAGGAGCGTCTGATCCCCATCT
>JAUVNV010000243.1 GCA_030599515.1 Acidimicrobiia bacterium | reverse complement strand
TCTCTCCCGGCGGGACGACCAGTGTCATCGCCAACAGGTCGACGGCGAACACGACGAGCGCGCCCACCTCATGGATCCGCTCGACCGCAGCGGCGTGGTTCCGCACGGTCCCGTGGGTCCCCGGGTATTGGATGAGGACCCCGAACACCCCGTCCGGGAGGTCGCCATGGGGATCCCCGATGACGATCTCGAGGCCGAGTGGAAGGGCCCGGGTCTTGACGACTTCGATCGTCTGGGGGTGAGCGGCCTCGTCGACGAGGAAGACGGGACCCGAGCGTCGGTTCACGCGTTTGAACATCGCCATCGCCTCGGCGGCAGCGGTGCCTTCGTCGAGGAGCGATGAGTTCGAGAGATCCATACCGGTCAGATCCGACACCATCGTCTGGAAGTTCAGCAGTGCCTCGAGCCTTCCCTGCGAGATCTCGGGCTGGTACGGGGTGTACGCCGTGTACCAGCCGGCGTTCTCGAGCACGTTGCGCTGGATGACCGCAGGCAGAATCGTCCCCGTGTATCCCATGCCGATGAGGGAGGTGTACCGCTCATTCCGATCGGCCAGCGCGCGAAGCCGGGCGATCACATCGTGTTCGGCCATGGGGCCGGGGACGTCATGCTCGTGCTCAATCCTGATCTGCGCGGGAACGGCACGATCGATCAGATCCTCCATCGAGGCGGCGCCGACGGCGGCCAGCATCTCAGGCACGTCCATACCCGATGGGCCGAGGTGGCGTGAGAGGAAGTCGCCGGTCGGTCCGAGGTCCCGGAACGGTGTGTCTGTCATCGGCTCCTCCTCAGTCGGGACGCGGCAGTGCGTTCGCCCCATCTGTCGGATGACCTGAGAGATTCACCGCCTCGGCGGCTTTCCCCTTCGGTGAGGGCCGCGGCCCTGCTCTCCAGATGTGCCTCGCCCCGCGGTCCGTGTGCCTGCGAGATTGCCGGGGTGGTTGCTCCTTCGGCGCGACCTGCGTCGCTCTCCCGCGAGGGTCGATGGCAACCCGATCGTACCAGCCGAGGTTCCTTTCCGAGATGCCCTAGTCACGGACGGGCTGACGCGCGAGACTGGGGGTGAAGGAGGTGTCGCATGGTGTCTCACGTTCTGGTCGCAGTCGATGGCTCCAGCCATGCCGATCGAGCACTCGAGTTCGCCGCTGAGTTCGCCGTCAAGTACAAGGCCGATCTGACGATCTTGAATGTCGTCTCCTATGCATCGACCGTTCCGCTCGCGCTCGGTGCGTACGCAGAGCTCGAGGGACTCTATGCGGAGTCCCGGTCGGTGCTTCAGTCGGCCGGTGAGAAGATCGTCGAGAGCGCCGCCGAGAGGGCCCGCCGGCTTGGCGTCGCGAAGGTCATGACCTCGGTGGAGTTGGGGTCTCCGGCACAGACGATCTGCGAGACCGCGAAGGCGATCAGCGCCGACGTGGTCGTCATGGGTCGGCGTGGTCTCGGAGATTTCTCCGGACTGTTCCTCGGGAGCGTGACCCACAAGGTCGCACACACCGCGGATTGCACCGTCATCACGGTCAAGTGAAGGAGGTCCGATGAGCCCTCTCGCAGAATCGATCGTGTGCATCGAGTGCGGCGGAAACGCCTACCTGTTGACCGGCTTCCCGCCGGATGATCCGCCGATGCCGGGTGACATCGTTGCCTATCGCTGCGCCGACTGCGTCGACCGCTTCGACATCGTGGTTGAAGAAGCGGATCTGGATGACGACGTCGCAGGCGGCGCCGGTAGTCGGTAGTCGGTAGTCGGTAGTCGGTAGTCGGTAGTCCTGTCCTTCTACTTTCTACTTTCTACTTGCAGCTCGCAGCTCGCTCAGCGGATCTCGTGCTGCGGATGTGGATCGTGGGGAAGGTCCAGGCGGCCGATCCGGAACATCGCATACGGACCCGGATAGAGCAGATTCGAGACCCGCGAGGTGTAGATGTCGGCGTATCGCTCGACCTGCCGGGCGAGCAGACTCTTGTCGGCACCTGCCCGCATCATGAGTCCCCAGGCCTCAGTGCGGAGACGTCCCGCTTCGATCGCCAGCGGGGCGATCACATCGTCGAGTGCCAGTATCTTGCTTCTGGTTTCGATGATCGCCGCCTCGCCGTCGCCTACGTCGAACATCGGGTCCGCGTATCCATCCCGGGCTCGCAGGGCCGCGAGCCGCAGAGCGCTCAATTTCGCCTCGAGGTGCTCTTTCTGCGCCATCAACTCCCCGAGACGTTGTTGAGTGGGTAGGAATCCGGAGAGCGCCCGGACCTCGGATTCGAGCTCCTGCAGAATGAGAGCGGTCCTCCACCGAAGGAGGGCCTTGGAGAAATGAACGTCGCCGTAGAGGTGATCCCCCACGTAGAGGATCTGATCGCCGGACAGTCCGAGATACTCCTCGACAAGCCGTGCATTGCCACCGTAGAAGACATCCCCATGCTCGATCGACCCATGGTGCGGTTCCAGGAGACCTCGCTCCTCATCGACGACCTTGTACAGCGGATTCGACGACGTGAAGAAGCCCGGTTTCGCCGCGGACACGATCACCGTGCCGAAGAGGTCGCGCCAGGTCTGGCCCGCCGGCAGGTACCGGTCGAACGTGTAGGCCATGATCTCGCTGGCGAAGCTCCACTCGGAGTTGGTGATCAGCATCATCCGCTTCCCGGCGTGCTTCTGGTCGAGGAGGCTGTCGACGATGTCGCCGTCGAGAACGATGAACCGCTCCGGGTCGGCGAGCACGTCTGCCTTGAGGAGGCCATCGCGGTGAGCGCTGTCGATCGCCGCTCTCACGGCCGTGAACAGCTCCCGGTATCCGACACCTCTCGGGAGTCTTCCAGCATCAACGAGCTCGACACCCTGAGCGAAGAGGCTCGCCTCGGAGAGGGAGAAGAGCGTGTTCAGGAACACATATCGATCCTCTGCGAGATCGACGAGTGTCCCCGAGTAGGCGCGGCGGAGCTCGTGGTAGTCGAGGAACCGCGTGCCGTGCATGGCCCGGATCACCCACCCGAACCGGGTCGCCTTCAGAAGATTCCCAAGTTCGAGATCCATGACGAGACCCCGGCTCACCATCGCCGCATCGAACTCGAGCGGTTCGACCGGCCACCCCAACCCAGCCAGTCGATCCTGGGCATGACCGAACGCCTTCGCCTCCCACGCCTCCGCGTGGTACTGCGTCAGCGTGTAATCCATGTCGTACCCGATCGCCTTGATCGATCGCATGTTCAAGGTGCGGTTCGTGAAGACCCGGCGCTCCGGGCTGGGGTCGGGGATGAGGATGGAGTCGTCGGGCATGGCTCCAGTGTACGAAGAAGCCGGTGGGCCGGCATCGCCATCGATCGTGCGAAGGGCTGTCGATGCGCTTCGTCGCGGTCCGTCGCGCACCACGGAGATCCTTTGCTAGCGTTGAATGGAAGCGGCGGAAGGAGCCCCGTGCCGAAATGTCGGAACTTGACCGAGACGATCGTCCTTCTGAATACGGATGATGAGGCCTTGAGCGAATGGAGGGCAGCCAAGGGCAACGACGTTGCTTTGAGGAAGTTCAGGAAAGCCTGGCACATCTGCCAGAAGGCAATGAACAGCCTCGAGAAGGTGGCCGCGGGCGGGGACAGCGACGCTGACATCAAGAAGGAGACGGCTCAACAAGGC
>JAUVNV010000149.1 GCA_030599515.1 Acidimicrobiia bacterium | reverse complement strand
GTTGCGCCAGGTGTCCCAACGGGTGTCGTCGCCACCGTAGGTAGACGGTGTGCACATCGTGGCGAAGATGCGTTCACTCTTCAGAAAGTCGATGAAGTCCTGGTACCACACGGCGGCGTGGTCGTCGTCCTTGATCCTCCGGAGGCCCTTGGTCTCGAAGAACTCGACGGTCTTGCGCATCACTTCGGCGGAGCGTTCGTCCGGGTAGTCGCGCTGCAGATGGTTCGGATGGAGGAGGATCACCGTGCGACTCCTTAGTCGAGTTCCGATTCACGACCCGGGCGCCGGGCCCGTTCTCGGCCGAGGATAGGCAGCGCCAACAGGCCCCCTGCCGTCGGCAGTTCCAGTCAATCGAGAGTACCTTCAACGTCGCCGACCGCAACACACGAGGAAGTGCCTGTGACCGAGTTGTACGAGACCATCCCGTCGAAGATCACCACCCCCGACATCGTCGAGACCCGGATCGGAACCCTCGAATTCTTCGATGGCCTGCCCACCGCGGCCACGGCCGAAAAGGTCTTCGACAATCTCGACTTCCTTCGGGGCGTCGAGGCGTTCCTGAACGGGGTCCCCGCCGCTTCGATCGAGGCTTTGCGCAGGGGCATGGTGGCTTTGGGCGTCGATGCGTGCAACAAGGTTGCAATCATGGATCGGCTGATGGACTCGAAGCCGCTGTTCCTCACCGGCAACACCGACACGGTGTATGCCTCGGGCATCCTCGACCTGGAGCGTGACGGACCCACCGTCGTTGAGATCCCACCGGGTTGCGGGCCGGGCACCGTCAATGATGCCTGGTTCCGCTTCGTCGTGGACATGGGGGCCCCCGGGCCCGACCGGGGCCAGGGCGGATCGTATCTGATCCTGCCCCCCGACTACGACGGACCCGAACCAGACGGCTACTTCATCGCACGATCGCCGGGATACGTCAATTGGATCATCCTGCGAGGGTTCCTCGTCGACGGCAAGCCGGACGCGGCCGCGGAACTCTTCCGGTCGGGGCTGAAGATCTATCCCCTCTCCCAGGCCGACAACCCGCCGGAGATGGAGTTCCTCAGCGGTAGCGAGTTGAAGTTCAACACGATTCACGCCAACGACTTCGAGTTCTACGAGGAACTCAGCACCGTCATCCACAAGGAGCCCATCGGCCTGATCGATCCTGAGATGAGAGGGCTCTACGCTTCGATCGGGATCCGCAAGGATCAACCGTTCTCCCCCGATGATCGCCTTCGGGCCACCCTCGTCGAATCAGCGGCGGTGGGCAACGCCACGGCACGCTCTCTCTACTTCCAGGCGCGTGACCCGCAGGCCTATCTCTATGACGGCTCATACTGGAAGACGGGGTTCATCGGTGGCGACTACCGCTGGCTCATCGATGACGGGGTCGGGGGCCGGAACCTGGACGCTAGGAGCTACTTCCACTACGTCGCGACGGTCAACACGCCTGCGATGGTCTTGAAGATGATCGGCGCCGGCTCGCAGTACGCGCTCTGCGACAAGGACCAGGACGGAGCGTTCCTTCACGGCGACCGGAGCTACAAGCTGAGCATTCCCGCCAACGTGCCGGCGAAGGACTTCTGGTCGATCGTCGCCTACGACCCGCAGACACGTTCGGAGCTCCAGACAGGGCAACCGTTCCCCAGCCGCAACAACAAGAAGGACGATCTCGTAGCGAACGCCGACGGTTCCATCGACCTCTACTTCGGACCCGAAGCTCCGGAAGGGAAGGCGAGCAACTGGATCGAGACCGTCCCCGACAAGGGGTGGTTCATCGCCCTCCGGTTGTATGGACCGCTCGAGTCGTGGTTCGACCAGACCTGGCGGCCCGGAGAGGTCCAGCCGATCGACTGAGTCCGGCGAGGAACGATGTCGGTCATGTCGTCTGTCAGTCGCGCTCTACATGTATGGGGTCGCGGGCCGTCGCTGGTCCCACCACTTCAATACGCGGAGGGCACGTAGCGTGTTCCATCGCCCCGGCACTCTTCCCGGTTCGAGCGTGAAGAACGTCTCCCCTGAGTACTGGGGCCCCTTCGCCCAACGACCATCGGAACGGCGCCGGGATCTCACGAGTTCGACGGCATCGGCAGCCCGCGAATCGGGAGCGGCACCGGCGTCCTGCAGATGGTCGAGTCCCCGCAACACGTCGTAGTGCCACCTCGGTGGGAAGTGGAATGCCGTCCACGCGTCGTTGATCACTTCGCCCGTGTGGTGCGACCGGTACATCCGGTGGTCGAACATGAAATCCTGGCCGCGTCTGATGGCGACGTCGGCATCACTGGCGCCAGTCCTCCGCCGCCACTCGGTGAGCCCCTCGAGCACCGAAATGGTGGTGTGGAACGACGAGTGCGTGGCGTCCTGGTAGTCCCGGCAGTTCCAGCCGCCGTCGGACATGGTCACGGAGAGCAGCAGTTCGGCGATCGAGTCGACCCTCGGATCGTGCACGTCGAAATAGGAAACCAGCGAGAGGACCATCCCGTTGACGCACCGCTCGGCAAGGCTGCGACCCGACCAGTACGACACGCCGCCTTCGACCCAGTCGGCATCGTCGAGGAGCCTCTCGCATCCAGCGATCGCCTTGTCGTTGGAAGGCGCCAGACCGAGCCTGCGCAGGAGGAGCAAGGTATACGTGGTTGAGATCCACTTCGGAGAGTAGAGGCCGCCGCCCCACGTGCCCCCCGCATCCTGGAGATCCAGCAGCCTCCTCCCCCAGCCGGTCAGACCGACCCGGGTCCGCGTCTCTTCCCAGATCGCGGGAACCCGGTCCAAGAGATCTCGCTCCGCCTGCCAGCGAATCGCAGGATCCCCCGCCACAAGCCAATCGAGAACCGGACCACTCATGGACCCATAGTGCGCGATCGCTCTCGGAACCGCAAGCTCACGAGCGACATGACGACGTTGGACAAAGATTTGAACGGCGGGGCAACGGCCGTGCGGTTGCCAACTCAGCCGCCGGGAGATCCGTGGACGCCGCTCCTCAGCAGGGCCTATCCGGACGTGCCGCCGATGGCTGCCGGGTCGGTCAGGTTGTGGAGGCGGACCTGGGCGCGAGAGATGAGTCGACCTGCTGCAGAGTCGCTCATCTCAACCTGCCATACCTGCTGTGACCGTCCCCGATGGATCGGTGTTGCCACGGCACGGATGGTGCCCTCTCGCATTGAGCGGTAGAAGTCGGTGGAGTTGGAGACACCCACGGCGCCGGCCATGTCGTGCTCCATCGCATAGACGGATGCTCCGACTGAGGCCGCCGTCTCGGCCAGAAGGCAGTAGATCCCACCGTGTACCAGGCCGTACGGCTGGAGGTGTCGCTCGTCGATATCGAGCGTCAGGACGCATCGGTCCGACCCGACCTCTTCGTACTCGATGCCGATGAGTCCGAACAGGCCGCTGTTCGGACCGCTGTTCGGCTCGTTGTTCGTTTCCATCAAGTCGACCTCCGAAGCCGCGATACGGCGCACCCTATCGCAGCTACGGAAGGACCCGGCTGTACCGGATCAAGCCTCTTCGGCGTAGGCGGCGGCGCAGGCCTTCTGCCCGTCAGGGTGCTTGAGGTAGCTGGCGTAGAGGTCATCGATGAGCGCATCCGGGTCCTCGGCGTTCCGCCGCCTTAGGTCCTCACTCAATTCGATGTTCCGGTCGGTCTGCTTCGGCTCACCGTTGGATTCAAGGCCGTCACCCTCAGTGTCGTAGTAGGCGATGACGTAGTCGAGCAGACCGAGATCGTCCGCAGCATCATCCACGATGTCGATGTTGTCCAGACACCACGAGGTCTCTTCCGATGACAGCGAGTCTCCCCCTCCGCACGCCGCCGCGACCAGTACCATCGCCATCAATCCAAGTATCCATTTCCGCATGTTCTTGACCCTACGCGCTCGCAGCGGTTCGTGCGGCAGGTTCCTGCGGACTCACGGTCGGCGTGCAGGGAGCACCGCTCGTACGGCTGGGATGGCTACGGTCGTCTCCACATCACCGGTGCCGATTGTCCGGATCGGCGAGCATCCACACCAATACGACAGGGAGTAACCGATGTTCCATCACGTGGCCATGTTCCGCTTCAAGGAGGGAACGACGGTCGAACAGGTCGACGCCGCCACGGCGGCGCTCGCCGCGCTGCCCTCACAGATCGATGTCCTGATCGGATATCGGTTCGGTCCCGATGCGGGTGTTACCGACGGCTCCTGGGACTACGCCGTTGTTGCCGATGTAGCCGACGCCGCCGACTTCGTCACGTATCGGGACCATCCCACCCACCGCGCCGTCGTGACCGACTTCATGTCTCCGATCATCGCCGAGGGTGCACGCGTTCAGTTCGAGACCTGATCGGACAGGAGCGGTCCGCTTCGTTCTGTGGGCTGGCTGCGTCATATACGATGCCGCGAACCCTGGGTACGCGGGGTAGGTGGTCGGAACGGGTAATCATTGGGCCGGCACGGAGGAACGATCGACAGATGAGCGACATGACGATCACGTTCCTCATCCTCGGGGTGACGATCGTGCTGTTCATATGGGGTCGCTGGCACCCGGATCTGGTCGCCGTCGGATCGCTGCTGGCGCTCTACCTGTTCGGTGTCGTCGACCTGAACGAGGCCTTCTCCGGCTTCGCCAACGCCACCGTGGTCTTGATCGCCTCCCTCTTCATCGTCGGCGAGGGCCTCAGCCGGACCGGGGCGACCGCATATTTCGGAGACAAGCTGATCGGTGCCGCCCGAGGCAACGCTCTCCGACTCCTCGTGCTCTCAATGGCTGCCACAGCGGTCCTCTCGGGCTTCATCTCGAACACGGGGACGGTCGCGACGCTGATGCCGGCCGTCGTGCTGGCGTCGTGGGGTGTTCGCAAGGTCCCGTCGGGCTACCTGATCCCGATCGCCTTCGCCGCCAACGCCGGTGGACTCCTGACGCTGACCGGGACGCCGCCCAACATCGTGGTGACCGACGCCCTGCGTGGCGCCGGATTTCGAGCATTCGGATTCTTCGAGTTTGCCCTGATCGGGATCCCCCTCCTCATCGTCGCCGTGGCCTACACGGCAACCATCGGACGCCGTCTGCTCCCCACCCGTCGCTCCGGTGATGCCCCGCCCATGCTCGACGAGGAGATGGACGAACTCGCAGACCTGTACTCCCTCGACGGAGATCTGTATCGCATGCGGGTCCGCAAGCCTTCGCCTCTCATTGGTTCTTCGCTGCGGGAGTCGGACCTCGGACGCCGATTCAGCATCTCGGTGCTCCAGATCGAACCGCATCCCGGGGAGCGCAACCTTCTCGAACAGAACCTGCCCGCTTCGGTCCGTGAGCGCATGGAGGCCATGACGGCCGAGCCGCCCGCCCTTCCCGACCCCGATCAGACGATCAACTACAACGACGTTCTCATCGTCAGCGGAACACCCGCCCGGGCGCATGAGCTCGAAGTGGTCATGCAACTCGGCGTGCTTCCGATCGACGATGCCGGACAGGAACTCGGAGAGCTGCTCTCCCAGGAGATCGGCATCGCGGAAGTGCTGCTCACACCGCGCTCGTCGTACATCGGCAAGGTCGTTTCCCACGGCGCCGTCGGCAAGACGTTCGGCGTCGTGATCCTCGGCCTCCGACGAGGCGATCGGGTGCTACCCACCACGGAGCCGCTCAAGTTCGGAGACGCCCTCCTTGTTCGGGGCACGTGGGAGGCGATCCGGACGATCGCCGATGAGCAGCGCAATTTCGTCGTCGTCGGCCAGCCGGAGGAGATCGCCTCTCAGGTCACCGAACTCAACGCCAAGTCATGGATGTCGATCGGCATACTCGTGGCGATGGTGGCGCTGATGGTGACGGGGCTGGTGCCCGTGGTGATCGCGTCGATGCTGGCCGCCGGGGCGATGATGCTGACCGGATGCCTGACGAGAACCCAGGCCTACCGGGCGATCTCCTGGTCCACGGTCATCCTGATCGCGGCGATGATCCCGATGGCGGTTGCACTGGAGAGCACCGGTGGAGCTCAGCTCATCGCAGACGGATTGGTCGACACGCTCGGACGGCTGGGCCCCGTGCCGATGCTCGCCGGTGTCTTCCTCGTCACGACGGCATTCAGCCAGGTGATCAGCAACACGGCGGCGGCTGTGCTGATGGTGCCGATCGTTCTGGGTGCTGCCGCAGGGCTGGGAGTCAGCCCACCTCCGCTGATGATGGGCCTCGCCGTTGGGGCATCGTCGGCCTTCCTCACTCCGATCGGGACGGCCCCGAACCTGATGGTGATGGCACCGGGCGGCTACCGATTCACCGACTACGCGAAAGTCGGTGCCCCGCTACTGGTCCTCTTCCTC
>JAUVNV010000265.1 GCA_030599515.1 Acidimicrobiia bacterium | reverse complement strand
CAGTATGCCGCTATCCCCAATGCCGCCAGAATCTCGAAGACTGCGACGATCCAGACGATCGGTTCCCCGGTCACTTCGTCTCAACCGACTTGCCGATGAGCCGCCCGGGGATGACGTCTCTTCCGTACACGTCACCGATCGTCTCGGCGCGCTTGATCAATTCGGCCTGATCGCCATGGACCAGGACCGAGGCGGGCCGCGGCAGCGAGTTGAAGTTCGATGCCGAACTCTCCTGGTAGGCACCGGTCTCGAGCAGAGCAACGATCTCCCCATCCTGGACATCGGGGACCCTGGCTCCCAGCACGATCTGATCGGCGTAACACGAATGCCCAACGATGTCGGCAGTCTGTGTCGCCGGCGCGTCGGGTTGCGAGACGAACACGAACGGATGGCGGTTGTGTTCGAGAACTCCGCCTGCAAGGAAGAAGTAGGTCGTGTCAGTGAGCACCCACGTGTACGGGATCGGTTTCGTTTGGCGTTTCACGGTCTTGACCGTCGACAGATGGATGCCCGTGTTCCCGTACAAGGATCTTCCCGGTTCGAGTTGGAGTCGCACGCCGTCGGGGTCGACGCCGTTGGCCTTCAACTCGCGGCGTAGCGTCGACGTGACCGCCCGTCCGTACTCCTCGATCGTCGGCGGCGCCTTCGGGTCACTCTGGCTCGTGAGCACAGCGAGGATCCTGGAGAGGGCCGCGTGATACGCCTTTGACCCCAGACCGCGCAGACCGACGAGGAACGGGTATCCGAGGGCTGTGAGCAGGAACTCCGAGCGGGGGAACTCCTTGTTGAAGGGATCCCTGGGGCTGGCGAAACCACCTCCGATGTCGATCTCCGACGGCTGCCAGCCTCCCCACGCCGCCGACAGCTCACCGATGAGACGGGCGTATCGCACCATCATCCCCTCCCAGAACCAGAGGCTCGGATGGTGGCGTCCGGCATGGAAGTGCAGGCCGACGAGATCGACGTTCGGCATCACGAAGACCCGGTGTCCCATCTCAACGAGGTACTCGACCGGAATGCCCGACTTGTACACCTGGATACCGAGGTCGATGGGGACGCTCATCTGCGAGAAGTCGGTGCGGCGCCACAGATTCGGCATCGTCGGCTTCACGCGGAAGCGGATCTTGGCCGTCATGTTCAATTCGGCCGCGACCTCCTGGATGAGGTCGATCTCATGGACGTCCTCGACGGTGATCCGCACGCCGGCGTCTACACAGTTGCGGAGGTGGTCCCTGGGCTTCCCTCCGCCGTTGACCGAGACCCGTTCCGGGTTGACGCCGGTCTTGAGCACGCCGGCAAGTTCCTCCGGCGAGTAGATGTCGGCGCCGGCGCCTAGATTTGAGAGGAGCTGGCGAGTGGCCAACAGTGTGTTGGCCTTCATCGCGGGAAGCACGTCGACCGGGCCCGGCCAGCCCTTGGCGAACGCTTCGCGGAACCGGCGCAGGTTCTCGCGGATCTGCGCCTCAGAGAAGACGAAAAGGGGGGTTCCGAAACACTCGGCGAGGTTGAGGGTGTTGACGCCCTCGATGTGCAGCACGCCGTCGCGAACGGAGAGACAGTCGAAGTCACGCATCGCAGCGGACCAGTGGGAACGGGACTCGGGCGATCGGGTCATTGGGACCTCCTCGGTCGCCAGCGTACCGACTCGCTCTCGACGGCGTCGATTGTGCTTGGGACCACCCCACAGGTGGTTGCAGACACGAACGACCGAATGCGCCAGGTCCGCGCGGCGCTGCGGGTGGCGGTCGACTGCCGTTCCGTCGTTTGTGTCTAGGGCCAGGATTATCAGTGTCCCAAGCACAAACGACGAGGAGAGACGCTCAGGCGGGTGGCCCCCTTCGGCACGCGGAGTCCTGCGTCGGTGAGCACGATGATGTCACCGTGCCCGGCGGCGACGAGGTCGGGGAGTTCGGGGTGGAGGATGCCACGCTGCTTCATGTCTTCTCCCTAAGATTCGAGAACGTGCACGAATGTGCCCTATTGGACATTTGTGCGGAAACCGATGATACTCCGCACCTATGGCTGAGGACACTACCCGGCAAGACCTGGCGATCCGCGTTGCGTGGCTCTACCACGACCGCGCACTCACGCAGCAAGAGATCGCCGATCGGCTGGGCCTCTCCCGATCCACGATCAGCCGCATTCTCACCGAAGCGGAACGCGACGGGATCATTCGTGTCGTCATCACGCAACCGCTCCCTGAAGCAGCACAGCTCGCAGAGGCCTTGATCGAGCGGTATGAACTCGCCGGAGCCATCGTCGGCACGGCACTCGACGGTGAATCCCCGGTGCTCGCCGCCGCCATCGCAACGGCACGCCGTCTCGAGAACATCGCAGCTTCGGGTTCGGTGACGATCGCCGCGGGCTGGGGTCGCACGATCGCTCTCTCGGCCCGCGAGACACGGCCTGTTCCCACTTCGAAGGTCACCCTCGTCGACGCGTTCGGCCACACGACGACGGACGACACGACCGCAGCGGTCGAAGTCACGAACACCCTGGCACGCAAATTCGACGCCCGCGTGATGCATGTGCCGTCACCGGGATTCGCCCCATCGGCCGAGATCGCCGGGACGTTCCTCTCCTCTCCTCCGGTCGCCCGAGCACTCAAGAAGGCGCGTTCAGCCGACGTCCTCCTCGTCTCGATCGGCATCATCGGCGGTAAGTCGCTTCTCGTCGCCGAAGGCTTCATGACCGAAGAGGCGATGAACGAGGTGGTGACGGCCGGAGCTGTTGGCGAGGTGTTCGGCTGGTACTTCGATGCCGACGGAAACAGCGTCGAAGCGCCGAGCCTGCACCCGGTGGCTCTGACACTCGATGACCTGCGGAACGCATCGAGAGTGATCGGCGTCGCCGGAGGAGTCGAGAAAGCGGAGGCGATCAGAGGCGCGATAGCGGCCGGAATCCTCGACGAGCTGGCGATCGAGTCCGACGGCCTCGAAGATCTG
>JAUVNV010000076.1 GCA_030599515.1 Acidimicrobiia bacterium | reverse complement strand
GTGTCGCCTCCGACGGCGGCGATCATGGCGTTCCACGCCCAGACGGCCACCGGGAAGTTGAACGACGTGATGATTCCGACCGGGCCGAGTGGCTGCCACTGTTCGTACATGCGGTGCTTCGGCCGCTCCGAGGCGATCGTGAGCCCGTAGAGCTGCCGGGAGAGGCCGACGGCGAAGTCGGTAATATCGATCATCTCCTGGACCTCGCCCTCGCCCTCAGCCTTGATCTTGCCCATCTCGAGGGCGACGAGCGCGCCGAGCGGCTCCTGGTACTCGCGCAATAGGTCGCCGATGTCGCGAACGAACTTGCCGCGCTCGGGGGCGGGCAACATCCGCCACTCCTCGAACGTGTCGGTGGCTGTCGCAATGACCTTCTCATAGTCGGCGGTGTCGGCTTTCTTCACAGCGCCGATGCGTTCCCCGGTCGCTGGGTTCTCGACCTCGAGCAGCGACCCGCCGGTCTCGAGCCATCCACCGGCGTAGGCACCGGAGCTGACGTCGTCGAGATCGAGTGCGGAGAAAATGGAATCACGGTTCATGACGTGCCCTTCAGTAGTCAGTAGTCAGCAGTCAGAGACTATCGGGCGGCGATCGTCTCGATCTCCACCACGAAGCCGCCGGGGAGTGCGGAAACCTCGACCGTTGAACGCGCCGGCTTGGCATCGCCCACATGCTCGCCGTACACGGCGTTCACGGCTGCGAAGTCGTTCATGTCGGTGACGAAGATCGTGGTCTTGACGATGTCGTCGTAGCCGAGGCCAACGTCACCGAGGACCGCACCGATGTTGCGCATCACCTGGACCGTCTGTTCGGTCACGTCACCGTCAACCGCCCTGCCGGTCGCCGGGTCGATGCCGATCATGCCGGACACGAAGACGAGGCCGTGTGCCTCGGTGATGATGCTGTACGGGCCGAGCGGCTTGGGTCCGCTCGGTGCGTCGTGGATCTGCTTCGGCATGGTGCCTCCCGGCTCGCTCGGGAGACAGTCTACGAACGTGCGTCAGTCGCGTTTTCCGCAGGTGCAGGAGTGGCCGGTCGCGTTCGGATTGTCGATCGCGAACCCCGAACCCTGGAGACCATCAACCTTGAAATCGATCGTTGCTCCGGTGACGTGGCCAACACTCGATTCGTCGATCAGGACCTTGAAGGATCCGGCGTCGATCACGGAGTCCGTCTCGGTGACGTCCGCATCGAAGTACATCTCGTACTTGTAGCCCGAGCAGCCTGCCGGCATGGCTTCGAGTCGGAGCGCGAGCGCCGTATCTCCTTCGTCATCGAGCAGTTCTCTCACCTTGTCGATGGCAGCATCGGTGAGCGCCACCGGGGTCAATTCGAGCGTCATTGAACGTTGCCTCCTCCGCACGTCGCGATTCGATTCTAACGACTATCGCCGTGTTGGGAATAGGAAATTCTTGGAGATAGGATCGACCGGGTGACGACGAGAGATGACATCGAGGCGGCGCTGCGAGGCGTGATCGACCCCGAACTGAACGCCGACATCGTGGACCTCGGCATGGTCGGCGACATCACCATCGATGGTTCAGACGTGTCGATCGGTGTCGCCCTCACGATCGCAGCGTGCCCGATGCGCGACCAGATCGAGAGCGACGTCGTGCGCAAGGTCAAGGCCATTCCGGGCATCGAGACCGTCTCGGTCAACGTCACAGCGATGGATAGCGAGCAGCGCTCAGAGTTGATGGGCAAGGTGAGGTTGCGGGCTCGGGAGAACGCCGAGCCGACGATGATCAATCCACAGACCCGCGTGATCGCCGTATCGAGCGGGAAAGGCGGAGTCGGGAAATCGTCGCTCAGCGTGAACCTGGCACTTGCGATCTCGGCGCTCGGGCACAGCACCGGTCTCCTCGATGCGGACATCTGGGGCTTCTCGGTTCCGAGGATGCTCGACTCCGTCGACGCCCGTCTCGAAGCCGGTGACGACCGCAAGATCCGACCGCTACGAACGGCCGGTCTCGAAGTCGTCTCCACGGGCTTGATGATCGATGACGAGGACACCGCCCTCATGTGGCGCGGTTTGATGCTGTCGAAAGCCCTCGAACAGTTCCTGACCGACGTCGCGTGGAGTCCCGACCTCGGCTACCTCATCATCGACATGCCCCCCGGCACGGGTGACGTGCAGATGGCACTCTCCCGGATGCTCCCGCAGGCAGAGATGGTGGTCGTGACAACCCCACAGCGTGCGGCCCAGAAGGTCGCTGCACGGGTAGCCGACATGGCCCGCCGATCGCACATGCCGGTCGTCGGGGTGATCGAGAACATGTCGGGATTCACCACCGAAGATGGACGCCACTACGACCTGTTCGGCTCCGGCGGAGGCTCAGACCTCGCTGATCAACTCGGCGTCCCGCTCCTCGGTCAGATCCCGCTGGATCCGAACGTCGTGAACGGTGGTGACGAGGGCCGCCCCGTCGTCACCGCGGTCCCCGACGGTCCCGCCGGTGCGGCGATCCGCTCGGCAGCCGACCGACTGTTGGAGTTGGTCCCCCCGGCCGCCGCCGACACGTGCACCGCACGCATCGCCGTACTCGAGGAGCAGCTGGCCGGGATGTAGCCGGGGACGACCGGTGCCGGCGGGCAGTTGTAGAGCAATGGTCGGCACGGTCAGAAACCAAGTTGCGCGGCTCACCTCCAGCCGTCTGCACATGCACTCCTTGTGGGCGCCGCCCAGACCCGTTGACCACGGTAACACCATGATGTATATTGTGGTGTATGTCGTCTATTCGTACCCAGCTCTATCTCACCGACGAACAACGACAGCGTATCAACGCTCTCGCCGGTGCAGAAGGCGTGACCATGGCCGAGGTCGTCAGGCGTGCCGTCGACTCCTATCTTGAGGAGAAGAGCCCGAATCCGGATCCCAATCTTGCCGCCACGTTTGGGGCCGCACCCGACGCAACCACTCCCAGCAGAGACGAGTGGAACCATGTCTGACCTGCTCCTTGACACCGATGTGTTCATCGATCACCTTCGCGGTGCCCACGAACTCACCCCCAAGCGACACCGGGTTCACTATTCAGTTGTTACTCGTGCAGAGCTCTTCGCCGGCAACACTGCGACCGCCCTGGTGAGCACACTGCTGGCTCCGTTCAGAGAGCTCCCTGTCGACCGTGCGGTGGCCGAGCGAGCGGGGAGAATTCGGCGCGAGACCGGCGTCCGGCTTCCCGATGCTCTGATCGCAGCGACCGCTCTCGAGAGCAAGCTGGGATTGGTTACACGCAACCGAGCGGACTTCGACAAGGTGCGCGGCTTGCGCCTCCGGGGCCTCCGCTGAGAAACTCCACTCTGCTGTTCTACTGACCTATTGGTCACCGACAGAGTTCGTTCACCATCGGGTACGGGTTCGCCCAATCGCCACCGCCCGGCTTCCATCCGAGGTGGAGATGCGGGAGCCACGACGGCGAATTGCCGGTCGTGCCCACGTAGCCCAGAAGATCGCCGACTGAGACGCTCTGACCCGCGACAAGCCCGTCGGCCCAGGCTTCGAGGTGGGCGTAGTAGTAGATGTCGCCGGAGTTCCCCCGGAGGTAGACGGAGATTCCGCCGAGCGAACTGGTCGACAGGTAGTAGATTCCACCGGCCTCCATCGCGACAAGCGGCGTCCCCCTCGAGGCCGACATGTCGACACCCTTGTGCGTCCTTCCACCCGACCGGGGCGCACCCCACGTGTCGGAGAAGGACACGGCTCCGTCGACGGGACATACTCGATCGGCCGGCGTCACCGGCGGCACCGTCGTCGTGGTTGTCGGCGCCGTAGTCGTGGTGGTGCCGGCATCCGTGTCGTCCGCCGCGATGGTCGTGGTCGTGGTTGACGTCGTAGTCGACGTTGATGTGCTCGTCTCTGGCGCGGTCGGTACGGGCGTGGTCGTCGTGGTCGTCGTGGTCGTGGTGGTCGTCGGAGCAACGGTGGTCGCCACCGTGGCTGGAGCGACGGCGGTCGGTGTCGTCGCCGTTGAGGCGGCGGCAGCCGCAGCAGCAGCGGCTTCTTCTGCCTCCTTGCGCGTCCTGGCCTCTTCCAGTTCGCGGCGGCGACGCTCCTCCGCCTCGCGTTGCTTCCGTTCCTCTTCTTGTTGCCGCCAGGTCGCTTCCAGTTCTCGGTACTCCGAGTTCGCCGCATCGAGTTCGACGAGCATCTGCGCCGCGAGGGTCTCGATCTCGGTCACGAGATCACGCTGAAGGGCGAGAGCATCATCGAGTTCCTGCACCTGGCCGCGGTACATGGCCTCGACGGCCACCCACTCGTCGACGACGCGCAGATCGTGGTTGCTTGCCTCATCGAGATACGTCCCCCGAACAGGGATGTCTGAGAAAGCGGCCGAGCCGAACACGGTCGAGACTGCACCGTCGGATCCGGCCGTCATGTAAAGCTCTCGAACGACTTCTTCCGCCGTCAGGCGGAGAACGGCGAGACGTTGCTCGGTCTCTGTGACCTGGCTGGCGAGGCCGTGGAGACTCTCCCGAATCTGGATCTCCTCCGCAACGGCGGCCTCGTATCGGATGTCGGTCGCTTCGAGCGAAGCGGAGAGTTCGGCGTTCCTACGCCTGGCTGCGTCGAGGTCGCCCGGGGTGACTTGCGTCTCTTCCTCCGCGAATGCGGGCGCGGCTAATCCGAGCAGCAAGAGAGCAATGAGGGCGAGTCGCAGTTTCTTCATCTCACGTTCAATTCGACCATCGTGGATGGCCCAGCTTCGCCCGCCGGGAACCATACCAAGTCATCGGCGTACAGCTTGTTCAACTGAACGATCACTTGCCGTGTGGCGGCCGGTCCGAGGTCGATTGGCACGAACGCGTACACGGCGTCGACAACGTCGGCCACGGTTGATGCCCCCTCCGCGATCGCGTCGAGAATCTCGCGCTCTCTGGCGAGCCGGTGCTCGATGTACCCGGCGATGACTGCCCCGGCATCATCCATCGACGGGCCGTGACCGGGATCGATCCGGTGGATATCAAGATCTTGCACCCGGTACAGCGACTGGAGATAGGCGGTCGCATCCTCCATGATGACGGTCGATCCACCCATGATGTGATCACCGGTGAACAACCGGTCGCCGAGCAAGAAACAGAGATGGTCCGCTGTGTGACCGGGGGTGTGAACCGCTTCGATCGTCACTCCTCCGACGCTCACAACACCGCCATCCGCAAGCCGGACGTCCGGTGTGAAATCCGGACCGGGTCGGTTCCCGTAGACGGGGACACCGAGATGTCTGGCAAGCGGGTTGGCGAGTGGCGCATGGTCCGAGTGGGTGTGGGTGGCGATGACCGCGACCGGGGTGCGGTCCCCGATGGCATCCGTGATGGCCAACCGATGGCGATCGATGACCGGTCCGGGATCGATGATGGCTACCTCGTCACGGTCGGTGACGAGATAGGTATTCGTACCGGGTCCCGTGTAGATGCCCGGGTTCGGTGCGAGCACCGTCTCGACCTTCACGTTGGACGGAACTCCGGGGGAACGTCTCCCCCCGCTTTGGCGATCTGCATCATCTTCGCCATCAGCTCAGGGTCTTGCTCCCCGGCGGCCGCCTCCTCGAACCCGGGCTCGTCCGGCATCAGAATCTCGATCGCACCGTCCCGCACGGCCAGCCGCGGGTGGATCGGAGTTACGGATGATTGCGCCTCAACGTGGGCGAGGAGGCCGTCGGTCGTACCGAATCCCCGGAAGTATTCGAGTATCTTGCGAGTCGGGAACGCCACAAGCATCGCGCCGATGTGAGCCTCGGCAAGGACGTCGGCTGCGGGCATCCACCGAGCGTCGACGAGTTCGTCGCCATCGACCACCGGGTTGGTGTCGGCGGCAACGACAGCGGCGAAGAAACGAGTGTCGAATCGGATCGGCAGGGGGGTCGGCGTGATCCAGTTCGCGAAGTACGCGAGATCGTTCTCGAACAGTCGGATCCCGGTTTCTTCAACGAGTTCGCGTAGTGCGGCGGTATGCCACCGGTCGAGGCCGGTCGCCCGACCACGATCATCCTCGTCGTCGACGGCACCACCGGGGAATACCCACGCTCCACCCATGAACCGGGCCGAGAGTGTGCGCTGGACCATGAGCACTTCGAGCCCCCGTCCGGTGTCGCGGACCAGGCACACGGACGACGCTTCTCGGAGCGATCCCATCAAGGGACGATCGTCCAGCGGTTCGCTGCTCGGGCAACGTACCACCGCCGGATCGCCTCACGAACAGCGGGTATGAGGAGCAGGAACCCGGCTGCATCGGTGAGCAGGCCGGGCGTGAGGAGGAACGCTCCGGCGATGACGATCATCGCTCCGTGGGCGAGGGAAGCGGCGGGGAAGGAGCCCTGCTGGAACTCGAGTCGAACCGCTCGAATCGTGTCCCTTCCCTGTCGACTCACGAGCCAGGATCCGACGAAGGCGGTCACAATCACCAACCCGATGGTCCACCAGATTCCAACCGCCCGGCTGAACGCGACAAGGAGGGCGATCTCCACGATCGGGACCACCACGAACGCACCGAAGAGGATCCAACGCCAACGCATCGAAGCGAGGATACCGGTGCCGGTAGTCTGCGGACATGGACCTTCGTGATCTCCCCTCGGTCGACGCGTTGGCCGGCGAACTCTCAGCCGGTGTCGATCTGCCGCGCACCCTCGTCGTTTCGATCGCTCGGGAGGCCGTCGATGAGGCCCGCGACGCCGTCCGGTCCGGGTCGACGGCAGATCCGGCGTCGATCGCGGCTCTCCGCCTCCGGGCGCTCTCGTCAGCCCGACTCCGCTCCGTCGTGAACGCCACCGGTGTCCTCCTCCACACGAATCTGGGTCGCGCACCCATCGTCGACCCGCCTTCGCCGTTCTTCAGCAATCTCGAGTTCGATCTCGAGAGCGGAGAGCGCGGCAAGCGAGCGAACTACCTGCACGTGTTGATCGCATCAACGGTCGGCGCCGAGGCGGCGCTCGTTGTGAACAACAACGCCGGTGCTCTCTTCCTCGCCCTGGCTGCGCTCGCCGGACGGGACGGCCGGGTCGCCGTGTCGAGAGGTGAACTGATCGAGATCGGGGGCTCGTTCCGGCTCCCCGATCTGATGGCGGCGTCCGGCGCTCACCTCGTCGAAGTGGGGACGACGAACCGGACGCGGGTGAGCGATTTCATCGACGCTCCCGGCACGATCGAGGCCGTGCTCAAGGTTCATCCGTCGAACTACCGGGTCGAGGGGTTCACGGAAGATGTTGCATTCTCGAAGATGGCTGAGATCGCACGGGAACTGGACGCGCCGTTCATCGCCGACATCGGCAGCGGCCTCCTCGATCAATCCACGCCGTGGATTGAGGACGGTCCTCCGGAGTGGCTCGCCGGCGAACCCGCCGCCCGTCAGGTTCTCGAGCAGGGTGCGGACGTCGTGCTGTTCTCCGGTGACAAGCTCCTCGGAGGCCCCCAGGCCGGCATCGCCGTGGGACGTCGCGACCTCATCGGACGCATGGCCAAGCACCCGATCGCCAGAGCCGTCCGGATCAACGCTGCGACGATCGCCTCGCTCACGACCACGTTCGAGGCCTACGCCTCCGGACGGGCTGCAACGATCCCGTTCTGGGTGATGGCGACGGCTCCAGCCGAAGAGATCCGGCGCCGTACCGCCGATGTCCTGCGTATCTCGGGAGCGGCCGGCTCGATCGTCGACGGTGAGTCGCCTCCCGGCGCCGGATCCGTCCCCGGCCTCACGATCCCGACCCCGGTGCTCCGGCTCGAGGGGAGCGACGAACACGTCTGGACGGCGTTGGCTCGGCACGATCCTCCGGTCGTCGCGTCCAGGAGAGATGGCGCAGCGATCGTGAACCTGCGGTCGGTTGATCCGGACGAGGACCCGATCGTCACTTCGGCACTGGCCTCCCTCTGATGCCGATCATCGGAACGGCGGGCCACGTCGACCATGGGAAGTCGACGTTGGTGCAGGCCCTCACGGGAAGGGATCCCGATCGGTGGACGGAGGAGAAGGAACGAGGGCTGACCATCGACCTCGGTTTTGCCTGGACTCGTCTCGGCGATGAGATGGTCGGCTTCGTCGACGTGCCGGGGCATGAGCGATTCATCAAGAACATGCTCGCCGGGGTTGGCGGCCTCGACGTAGCCCTGTTCGTCGTGGCGGCCGACGAGGGGTGGATGCCCCAGTCCGAGGAGCACCTCGCCGTCCTCGATCTACTCGAGGTCGGTCACGGAGTCATTGCCCTGACCCGGGTTGACCTTGCCGACTCGGACCTGGTCGAACTCTCCACGATCGACATCGCCGAGCATGTGGCGGGTACGGTGGCCGAGTCGTGGCCCGTCATCGAGGTCTCGGCGATAACCGGGGCCGGCATGGACGAGCTCGGCACGTCGCTGGTCGAGACGCTCGTTTCCGCCGGTCCTCCGAGGAACCTCGATCGACCCCGGATGTGGATCGATCGCGCATTCGCGATCTCCGGCGCGGGTGTCGTCGTCACCGGCACGCTCGTCGACGGTTCGATCTCGGTCGGGGATCGAGTGCAGTGTTTCCCCGGCGGCACGGTCCGGGTCCGCAGTCTCCAGTCACACGAGACCGACCACGACACGGTCGGGCCCGGCACTCGAACTGCAGCGAATCTCGTCGGAATCGATCGGAGCGACCTTGATCGAGGGACACTGCTCGCTCCCCCTGACTCGATCGGAATGACCGACCGGTTCCTGGCTCTCCTCAGGTTCCCACCGCGCTCCGAGAATGAGATCAGCGATCGGGGTGCCTACCACGTTCACCTGGGAACGGCGACGGTCCCGGCTCGGATCAGGATCCTGAAGGACCAGGGCGTGCCGGCGGTGATCGTGCGGACGACATCCCCCGTCCCGCTGACCATGGGTGATCGATTCATCTTGCGTGACACCGGTCGACGACACATCGTCGCGGGCGGCATGATCCTCGATCCACTCCCCGCAGCGCGGCCTTCGTCCTCCGATGTTGCGTCTCTCTCCTCGGCGGTGCGCGGATCGGCTACCGACCGGGCCGATGCGCTCGTCGCGGTACACAACTCGATCGACGTGGACGATCTACGCCGATCGTCGGGGGGAGGAGCACCATCGTCGGTGGTCGCTATCGGCTCAACGTACCTCTCACCCGTCGCCTTCGAGGAGCGGGGCCGGGAGTTGGAGACTGCCGTCGACGGATATCACGACGAGTACCCCTTGCGACCGGGTCTTCCGAAGTCGGAGGCGTCCTCACGCCTTGGCGGGAACGCGAGCCTCGTGACCATGCTCGTCGGTGCCGCTCCGGACCTTGTCGAGGAGGGACCGGCCATCCGACGGCGAGCCTTCGCACCCGAACTCACGGCGGCCGACACGGCGGCCTGGGACGCGACCCGCTTGATCCTTGCCGGCGATCTCGCTGTTCCGCGTGCCTCCAGCCTTGAACTCTCCGACGAGGTTCTCCACGCTCTCATTCGTCGGGGCGACCTCGTTCGAATCGCCGACGACCTCGTGTTCCTACCGGATCAGGTGGAGACGATCACGTCCGGGCTCTCTGCGCTGCCGGACGGCTTCACGGTGGCAGGGTTCAGGGATGAATTCGGTCTCGCCCGCAGGCATGCAGTACCCCTGCTCGAGTGGTTCGACGCGCAAGGTCGGACCCGCCGTGAAGGAGACGGTCGTTCGATCAGACGCTGATGCGGGCCTTCCGCTGGCGACGCTCCGTCTCCGTGAGACCGCCCCAGATCCCGTACGGCTCCCGGATCGTCATCGCATAGTCGAGGCACTCGCTTCCAACGGGGCAGATCCTGCAGACAGACTTCGCCCTGATCTCCCTGCGTTCCCGTTCCTCTTTGCGTTCGGTCACGTTGGGAGGGAAGAAGAGGTGTGAATGGCTGCCGCTGCACGAGGCAATCGGTTGCCAGGATCGATCGAGCGCGGTCACGATGAATGCCCTCCGAGATGGTCGAAAATCGAAGCCGAGATGAATGTAGAGACACGAAACCGTTCGCGCCAGGAAAATCATGGAAAACCTCCCGGTTTTTCGCGCTCAGTTTTCGCGTTCTCCAGGCCGGAGAACAGGCGACAGGCCACAGCGGACAGCAGACAGCAAGATACCGGATACCGGATACCGGATACCGACCACCGACTACGCTTTTCCCCAT
>JAUVNV010000237.1 GCA_030599515.1 Acidimicrobiia bacterium | reverse complement strand
CTCGTTCCGTCGCCGGATCGTCGACGTCGGAGGGAAAGAGTCCCCCGACATCACGACTCACCAGAATCAGGCGATGGCGGAGAGCGAGGCCGAAGAGAGCCGCCTCCTCTACGTCGCGATGACCCGGGCCCGGCACCGGCTCGTCGTGTGGTGGATCGACGAAGCCGCCGACGTGGAGAAGACGAAACTCAACGAGATCCTCACCAGCGGCATGATCGAGGACGACGACCCGGCACGTCTCCGCTGGCTCACCGACCGCGCCGACGGGACCATCGAGATCCGGACGGTCACCGACCCGCCTGAGCTCGTTCGCTACGAACCAAAGGCCGGCGAACGGCCCTCGCTCGACCTCGCCGACTTCGATCGCGGTCTCGACTACGAATGGCGACGGGCATCGTTCACGTCGCTGTCACCCGGCCACCCCATCGCCGCCGGTCGGGACACCGATGAGGAACCGCAACGCGAAGACGAGACGGTCGATGTCGAGGACGTCGTGGTGATTGACGCTGATCGGCCGATGCCGATGGCGGCGCTTCCCCGCGGAGCCGCGTTCGGGACACTCGTCCACCGCATCTTCGAGAACGTCTCCCTCGACGCCGACGACATCGGCGGCGCCGTCCGCACCGAGGTGGAGAAGGCCGTGCGTCGGGCATCGTGGGACCTCGACGTCGACGCCCTGGTCGAAGGGATCATCAGTACGATCGACACCCCGCTCGGACCTGCCCCCGGAGACGTCCGCCTCCGTGATCTCCCGGAAGGGCGGACGCTCGACGAGATGGTCTTCGAGTTCCCCGTCCGCACCTCAGACGGAGCCATGGACCTTCGCGAGATCGCCGGGGTGCTTCGCGACCATCACCCGACCGGTCATCCGCTCCGGGACTACGCCGACGTCCTCGACGCCCTCCCCGGCAGCCGGTTCCGGGGCTACCTCACGGGAGCCGTCGATCTCACCGCAGCGATCCCCGGCCCCGGCGGACACGTCCGGTACGTCGTCATGGACTACAAGACGAACACGCTCCCGACTCGGGGCGAGGCCCCCGCCGTCACCGACTATGCCGTCGGGCCGATGCGCCGGGTAATGGAGGACAGCCACTACCTCCTGCAATCGGTGATCTACCAGGCGGCGCTCCACCGGTACCTGCAATGGCGGCTCCCCGGATACGACCCGCAGCAGCACCTCGGCGGCTCCACCTACCTGTTCGTGCGAGGCATGATCGGCGCCGACACCCCGATCGTCGACGGCGAACGATGCGGCGTCTACCGATGGAACCCGCCGCCGGAGATGATCGTCGAACTCAGCCGCCGGTTCGCATCGAAGGAGCGGACATGAGCCTCCCCGATCGCGTGCATGCCGCCGCCTCCGACCCGGATGTCGTGATCGGCGCCGATGGTCTGCTCGCCGTGTTCAACGACGCGGGGATCCTCACACCGCTCGACGTGCTGTCTGCTTCCACGATCGGTCGGATGCGCTCAGAAGAGGACCAGGACGTGCTGCTCGCCACGGCGCTCGCCGTGCGAGGTACCCGGTTCGGTCACGTCTGCATCAGGCTCGCTTCCCAGCAAGCCGCCGTCTTCGTCGACGGTCTCGAAGGCGTTGACACCGACGCGCTGCCGTGGCCTCGGCCCGAGGCGTGGGAGGCAGCCGTCGCCGGCAGTCCGCTCGTCGGCGAAGGGGACGCGCCCCTCGTTCTGGTCGACGACCGCCTCTACCTGCAGCGATACCACGCCTACGAGGACCTTGTGGCCGGGTTCATCGCGGATCGGATCAAGATCGAGGTGAAGGTGCTGGATCCGGCGCTCTCCGGACTCCTCGACGAGGCGCTGCCACCGGACGACGGAGCCGGCCCGACACGGCAGCGGATCGCTGCAGAGATCGCCCTCTCCGGCCGTTTCACCGTGATCGCAGGAGGACCCGGGACCGGCAAGACACACACGATCGCCGCCATGCTGTCGGCCCTCGCCCAACGCGATGAACCGTTCCCGCTCGTCGCCCTCGCCGCACCGACGGGCAAGGCGGCGGCCCGGCTCGGCGAAGCGATGACCGAAGCGGCGACGGGGATCGGCGGAGATGCCGGGGATCGTCTCCTTGGTGTCGAGGGAACGACCATCCACCGTCTCCTCGGCTACCACCCCGCCCGCGGTCGATTCCTGCACGACGGCGACAACCGGCTTCCCCACGACCTGGTGATCGTCGACGAGATGTCGATGGTGTCGCTCCCACTCGCAGCCCGGCTCCTGTCGGCCGTGCGAGACGACGCCAACGTCGTTCTCGTCGGCGACCCGTATCAGCTCGAGTCGATCGAAGCCGGCACGGTCCTCGCCGACATCGTGGGGCCGGCAGCATCGGACGACCAGGAGAGGGAGGTCTCGGCCGAGCCGCCGATCGCGGGGCACGTGGTCGTCCTGGACCGGACCCACCGGTACGCCGAAGGTGGAGAGATCGCCGACTTCGCCGACGCCGTGCGCACCGGGAATGCTGACGAAGCCATCCGGCTGTTGTCCGCCGGATCGAAGGACCTCGTCTGGATCCACGGCGACACGGGAAAGGACTTCGATGCTCTGGTCGAGCGGATCACCGAACACCGGACGAAGCTCGTCGAACTGGCCCGGAATCCCGGTGGCATAGAGCAGGCTCTTGCAGCGTTGGACGGACTCGCCGTTCTCTGCGCCCACCACCGGGGTCCACAGAGCGTCGATCAGTGGAGGCGTCTCATCGAGGGAACCCTCGACGAGCGGTACCCGGGGCTGCGGTTCGGTGCCGAGTGGTATCCGGGACAGCCGGTGATGATCACCGCCAACGACTACCGACTGAACCTCTTCAACGGCGACATCGGTGTCACCGTGGAGACCGACGACGGGCCGAAGGTGGCGTTCGGCCGTGGCGGGATCCGGACCTTCCCACGTTCCCATATCGGGGATCACGTCACGGTGCACGCCATGACGATCCACAAGAGCCAGGGATCCCAGTTCAACGAGGTGGTCGTGGCGCTCCCCGCGGAATCGTCACGGCTGTTGACCCGTGAGCTTCTCTATACGGCGGTGACGAGAGCCTCGGAGAAGGTGACCCTTGTCGGTGACGAGGCAGTGATCCGCCGTGCCATCGACCGCTCTGTGGAGCGCGCCTCCGGGCTGGGTGTTCGGCTGTGGGGGAGCGGAACGTAGGGCTTGGCCCGGGGAATGCGCGGACGTGACCACCCGTCCCCGCCTATCCGTCGCCGACGGTGAATTCGACCTTGTGCTCTTCGTAGTCCTGGTCGAACACTGCAACGAGCTGGAGTTGTGCGCCGAGGCGGGCGAGATAGCGGCGCAGTGTTGACAGCTTCAAGTCCTGCGAGCGTTCGAGTTGGGACACGGCCGCCTGGCTGATGGCGAGTCCCTCGGCCACGTCGGTCTGCGACATGCTGAGTGCTCGTCTCAGTTCGAAGAGACCGATCTCGTCAAGGGTCTCGTCGCGTAGGGAGTCGAGGCGCTCGCTCGAACCGGGTCGTGCCGTTACCTGATTGTGAAGGTGTTGGTAGTCCTTGGTCTTCGCCACGCCGCGCCTCTCGCTTTCGTTCGACTTGAGCTGATTCTTCATCCATCTCGAAGTCGTCTGTGCCTTCGACATCCCACACTAGTATAAGCCATACCTTGTATGTGAACAGCCTTGGGTCATACAGTCGGGCGACGATAGCGAAGGACAGCATTGACTCGTCACAAGGGCCATCCGTTGTCGGGCACTTGATTTTCCCGGTCGGGCGACGGATACTTTCCCCAGCCGGTGACCAAGTGGTCCGTCGCAGAAATGGGCACCGTGTCTCTCCGGCCCTCGACGCCCCTGGCGGCGTCCTCCGCCTCGACGCAGT
>JAUVNV010000016.1 GCA_030599515.1 Acidimicrobiia bacterium | reverse complement strand
GGCCGGCAGTGCCGTGGTGTTCGCCGGCGGTACGGTCGTCGTCGCTCTCCTCGGGCTGATCTTCGTCGGTGTTGGATCACTCGCATCCGTTGGAGTCGCCACATCGATCGTGGTCGCGACCACAGTCTTGGCCGCCCTGACGCTGGCACCTGCGGTGTTGTCCCTCCTTGGCGATCGTATCGATAGCCTGCGCTTGTACCGACCGCGAGCAAGTCGAGGCAAACCCTTCTGGTGGCGCTGGTCACATCACGTGACCCGTCGGCCGTGGCGCTATCTCATCGGTGCTACCGCGCTGCTGGTCGTCCTAGCGATTCCGGCATTCTCCTTGACCTTTGGTTACGTCGATGCGGGCTCCGAACCGGAGTCCACGACACACCGTCGCGCCTACGACCTCATCTCGGAAGGCTACGGACCCGGGTTCAACGGCCCGCTGACCCTGGTCGTTGACCTCACTCAGACCGACAACCCGGAACAGGCGATCGCTTCCATCACGGAATCAGCGCTTGCAGACCCCGGCATCCTTGCCGCTGCACCCCCTATCCCATCCCCGGAGGGTGACACGGTGCTCATCGCGGCGATCCCGACCACAGCACCCTCCGACTTCGACACTGCGGCCACCGTCCAACGGCTGCGGGAATCGATCGACGAGGACTACGTGTACGTCGCCGGTGCGACCCCTGCGCTCATAGACCTGGCGGATCACATCGGAGCCGCGCTTCCGAGGTTCATCGGCGCCGTGCTGGTGATGTCGTTCGTCTTGCTGATGATCGTGTTCCGCTCCGTGCTGGTTCCCCTCAAGGCTGTGATCATGAACATGCCTGCAATAGCAGCAGCGTGGGGCGTGATGGTCGCCGTGTTCCAATGGGGCTGGGGCCTCCCCGTGATCGGACTTTCCGACCCGATTCCCATCATCTCGTTCGTCCCGATCATGCTCTTTGCGATCCTCTTCGGACTCTCGATGGACTACGAGGTGTTCCTGCTGTCCAGAATCCGGGAAGAGTGGATAAGGACGGGAGACAGCCACGAGAGCGTGGCCATGGGGCTCGCCGGGACGGGCAGAGTGATCACCTCAGCTGCCGCCATCATGATCGCGGTGTTCCTCGCTTTCGTGATCACTCCCGCTCCCATCTTCAAGATGATCGGCCTCGCCCTCGCAGCCGCAGTGTTGATCGATGCCACCATCATCCGCATGGTGGTGGTCCCGTCGGCAATGGCGCTCATGGGCCGTGCCAACTGGTGGCTCCCGAAGTGGCTCGATCGGATCCTCCCGACCATTCACATGGAGGCCGAAGAACCCGTCGTGTCGGTCCAGTCACAGGTGACAGGCAGCGAGGAGCCGTCAAGCATGTTGGTGTAGCGGCAACCCATCCGGAGGGCCTCCCGGACGCCTCCATATCGTGGCTCCGTGAGTGTGGGCGGAGATCTCCGATCTACCGGCGGGCCAGGCACCGCGGTGCAAGCTCGGGGTGAGCCGGTGTTCAGACCGAACCGCCCGGCTCTAGACAGCTTGCTCCCGGACTACTGCTCCAATGTCGAGCTTCTTGACTGATCGGACGCCGGGGATGAGAGACAGCAGCGCCACGGCGATCATCGAGGCCGCTGCGACGGCCACGGTCCAGGGACTCATCATCAGCGACATGTTGAACGAGTCGTTGCTGAACAAGCCCATGAAGAGACCAGCCATCCAGACTCCAAGGATCACGCCGGGCACGATGCCGAGGAGGGTCAAGAACAGGTTCTCTCCGACGATCATCCATCCGATCGTCCGATCCGACATGCCGCTCGCCTTGAGCGTCGCGAACTCGGTCGATCGTTCCGCGATGTTCACGGAGATCGTGTTGAACATGAGCGAGAACGCCATCACAGCACCGAAGAGGAGCATGATCCCCGTGAACGCGTAGAAGAGACCGAGGAACTGCTGCACCGTGTTGTAGAGTGATCGTGCATCCTGGACGGCGAGCACACCGTTGACGTCCTCGAGCCGGTCGATCGTGGCTGTCCGTTCGATCGCCGGATCGAACAACGTCATCGCTGTGGTCACCGTCGGCTCGGCCATGAGCGCCTCGGGATCGGCGATGCCGGCGTCCCGGAGCGCCTCGGTGATGACGTCGTACCGTGCGTAGAGGGGGATCCCGAGCGGCTCGTCGACGAACTCGACGATCTCGAGCTCGATCGAGATGTCGTGGGTCGGTAGGTCGATCGCGAGCCGGTCGCCGATGGACACGCCCAGTTTGTCGGCGATGCCCGCTCCGGCGAGCATCCCCGATGACGGGAGGCTGCCGGCCGGGTTCGTCCAGCCGTGCATCTGTGTTCCGGCCTCGAAACCCTGCAGTGTCGTTGCGAGCGTCTCGCCGTTGGCAGTCGTCGACGCGCTGAAGCCGGCGACAGGCTCTGCCCGGGTCACGCCCGTGGTTGCGTCGATCTCGGCGAACAGGTCTGTGCTCACCGGTTCGGATGCGATCACGGATGCGTCCTGGACATTCACCACTTCGAACTGCTTCTGAATCATGTTGACGATCGAGTCGATCATCCCGCCCGAGGCGAGGACCAGGACGAGCGCAAGCACCACGCCGAGCACCGTCGCGAGACTTCGCCGTTTCGACCGACCCATCCCTCGCAGCGTCATACGGGTTCGCACCGACAGCCGGGAGAGGGGTGGGATGATCTTCTCCAACAGGCTCTTTCCTCCGGACATCAACGGGGCGGCTCCTCGCATGGCCTCGGCAGGCTCGATCTTGTAGGCGGCACGGGCCGGTACCAGGGCAGACAGCGTCCCGACGATTACGCCGAAGAGGAGACCGACGATGATCGTCGATGGCCTGATCACGATGACGGTGTCGGGGATGTCGAGGAACCCCGTGTACATCCGGGTCATGAGGGCACCCGAAACCGCGCCGAGGAGGACCCCGACGACGGCGCCGATGGTGCCGATCCACAGCCCGAAGCTGAGATAGTGTCGGCGGAGTTCTCGTGCACTCATTCCCGATGCGCGCAGTGTGCCGATGATGGAGCGCTGTGAGAAGACGATCCTTGTGAGCAGGACGTAGACGGCCATCCCCGCCGCGGTGAGGAAGAGGATCGGGAAGGCGATCGCCATCTCGCCGAACCCCTCCACATCGAGTTGCAGCGTGGAATTCGAGGGTTGATCGGCCTGGGTGAGGATGCTTGTGGCCCCGGCGGCTGTCGCCGTGTCGTGGACGGCCGCGTCGACGTCTTCGGTGGTTGCATCGTCGTGGTAGAGAACGAGTGTCTCGCGCACCGAGACCGATGGAGGTAGTTGGGCGACCAGATTCTCGTCGACGAAGAACACGCCGAATTGCTCGGGGGCGGGGAAGATCTCCTGCGTGCTTGCAGCCGGCCAGATGTACTCGGCGGAGGCAGCGATGCCAACGATCTCGAATTCCTGCCCCGGACCAACGATGATGTTGAAGGTGTCTCCCGGGCTGAGGTCGAAAGTGCGGGCCACGTGGACCTCTGCGACGGCCTCGAACTCGCCATCGGCCGACAGGTAGGACCCGGTCTCTACGTCGATCTTGTTGACATCCGGCTGGTCGGTTGCCGGCGTGCCGATCATCCTGCCACGGAGAGTGTCGTCACCGATCGTGATCGGAAGGTCGGCAGTGTGACGGACGGTGACGGCCTGGACTCCCGGGAGCGCTTCGATCGTCTCCGGCAGAGTCTCGTCACCACCGGTGATCGTCATATCGGCGAAGGCGAGTCGTTCGTAGGTCTGTTCGTAGCTGGCGGTGAGGTTGAGGTACGAGTCGTAGGTGGCGGCGAACATCATGACGCCGATGACAACCGTCACGCCGACCGCAAGGAACTGCCACCGCTGGCGGCGCATGTCCCTGCGACGCTTGCGTGGAAGGTAGCTCACCAGCGGAGTTCCACAGGGAGAGACGGGTTCGGATTCAGATCATCCCCGACGACCTTGCCGTCGCGTAGCCGGATGACCCGGTCCGCCATCTCGGCGATCGTCGAGTTGTGGGTGACGAGGAAGACCGTCCGGTCCGTTCCCGCAGCGGTGGATTTCAGGAGTTCGAGGATCGAGCGGCCCGTCTCGAGATCGAGTGCCCCGGTCGGTTCGTCGCACAGCAACAGCGGTGGGTCCTTGACGATGCCACGGGCGATGGCGACTCGTTGCTGCTGGCCACCGGACATCTGGGCGGGGAAATGCCCGGACCGGTCCTCGAGACCGACCTTCCCTAACACGAGGTCTGAACGGGCATCGGGTTCATCACCGGTGATCTCTGCGATCAGTGCCACGTTCTCGTGTGCCGTGAGCGTGGGGACGAGGTTGTAGAACTGGAACACGAAGCCGACCGTCGAGCGGCGGTACTCGGTGCGTTCCTTGTCCGACATGCCGGCGATCTCGGAACCGTTGACAACCAGACTTCCCGAGGTCGCCCCTTCGAGGGCGCCGATCTGGTTGAGGAGGGTCGTCTTTCCGGAGCCGGACGGGCCGAGGAGGACGACGAACTCGCCCTGATTGATCGAGAACGAGACGTCATCGAGTGCGGTAGTGGTGGTGTCGCCCTCCCCGTAGATCTTCGTCAAACCTTCTGCCACGACCGCCGGTTCGCTCATGTCGTCCTCGCTGTCTTCGATGGTGCAAAGCTCCAGTCTATACTGAATTGTAGTGACTACAAAATGCTGATTCGGTGAGAGAACGTTGACAAGTCGCAGAGAACAGAAGAAGCAGCAGACCTTCGACTCGATCGTCTCGGCGGCCGACCGGTCATTCCAGGCCACTGGCTATCGCGCGTCGACGATCGAGGTGATCGCGGTTGAAGCGGGCGTATCCGCGGGCACCGTCTACAACTACTTCGGCACCAAGAACGCCGTGCTCATGGCGGTCGTCACCAGGGATACGGAGCACGCGTTCGTGGATGCCGGCGAAGCGATCGACCTGTCGTCGGGTGACCCGGTCGACGTGCTGATGCCCCTGATCATGGTCTACGTCGACGCGATGACGGCTCTCGGACGAGATGTGCTCAAGGAACTCTTCAGAGCGGGTTTCGATCCGGCAGAGTCCGCATTGATGGCCGACCTGGTCTCCCTCGACGAGAGAAGCATCGCTCAGATCGCAGACACCCTTGCCCTGCTGCGAGATCGTGACCTCGTCTCCGGTGACGTGGACATCGCATCCGCCGCGATCCTGATCTACTCGGTCGTGGCGGTGGCGATCCTGATGTTCGTCTCGATGCCGGAGAGTACCGTCCAGGACCTAGAAACGACGATCCGAAGCCAGCTCACGCATATCTTCCGAGGCATCGGGTTCGGGTAGCGACAGCACCGGACAAGAACGCGGTCGAAGCCCCGGAGTTGACCGAGGCTTCGACCGCTCTCCCCCTTGTGAGTGCTAGCTAGATGGGACGTCCTGAGTGGCTTGTACGATCGGGCAGTGATTGAATCCAGGACCCGGGAATTCTGAGCACATCGACTCTTCGCCCGTCCAGAAGTCCAGCAACCAGTCGTCGCTGTAGTTCTCACTGTCCGCCTGACCGTGATAGGCGACCTCGACACGGACGACCGCCTGTTCCGGATTCGCCATCGGCACGAATGTGAGGAACGAGTGAAACGGGATGTCGATCGAAGGCGTACCTACGGCTACCGAACCGTGCACGGTCGCCTTTCCGTTCTGGCCCGCAATCGTGCTTCCCAGCAAGTCAACGAACACGCCATCTGCGGGATTGCCGGTGGGAACGGTCACCCACCAGAACGTGTAGACGCCACCGGGCTTCAGGTCGCTCGTCTTCACTGTGGCTCTGAGCCGATCGTCGTCGCGGTGCAGTTGGGTCCAGCCGACTTCATTGCCGCTCGTACCCGACGGGTCGTCGTACATGGGGGCGCGACTCTTGGTCGTGCCGGCAAGAGCGACCGACGCAGTCGCCAACACCAGTGCGATGACCAGGCTGGCGATGATTGATGTTCTCTTCATGGTTCCTCTTCCTTCTTTCTCTCTGTGTGTGTCCATCTCAGCTGTATTCGGAGACGGCGTAGATGTCGTCGGCAACCAAGCCGTGGGCTTCGCGGTGGACTGTGTTGGCGTCCTCGGCGCTGTCGGCTTCGACCAGGCAGAAGATCTTCCCTGCCGACTCATCCACCCAGTAGCGCAGATAGCTGACGCCGTACTTCGATTGTGTTGCGAGATCTGCCTTGTGAGCTTCCGCCACATCGGCGGCGGAGACTCCTCCTTCTAGATTGTGAACGTCCATGAACAGTGACATCCGTACCTCCCCGGATCGTTTGCGGGTCACTGGTGCGAACGTATCGGGACCGACCAGGTGGGTCATCGGTGGCCGCCACCCATAAGTAGCAGAGGGATACCCAAGTTTGGGTACGACCCGGTTGCGGCGGGAATCCCCGGCAGACCGGACCGGGCACTCGTAGGCTCGAGTCATGTTCCTCGAGAGGGATTCGGAACTCGGGTTGATGGATGATCTACTGGACGACGTTGATTCGTCCGGGGGCAAGGTCGTCCTGATTCGTGGTGAGGCGGGAATCGGCAAGAGCTCACTCGTACGGGAGTTCATCGATCGACACGCCCGCGACGTAAGCGTCTACTTCGGGTCCTGCGACGATCTGCTGATTACTCAACCGTTCGCACCGTTCTGGGACATCGCCCGTGACGAACCTTCGATCGCGGAACCCTTGTACGACGCCAATCGGTCGGGCGTGCTGGGCGCAACCCTGGACTTGCTTTCTCGATCGCTGCGCCCCAGCATCGTCGTGCTCGAAGACACCCACTGGGCGGACGAGGCGACGCTCGACGCCATCAAGTACCTGGGTCGACGGATCGCTAGAACAAATGGTCTGCTCTTGCTCACATACCGCGATGGAGAGGTCGACTATGACCATCCGCTTCGACGTGTGATCGGAGATCTTCCTCCCCAGAGCGTGGTGAGGATCCAACTCGGAGGCCTGTCCTTGTCGGCCGTGGCGTCGATTGTTGGTGAATCCGATTTGGATGCGAACGAAATCATGCAGGCCACCAACGGGAATCCGTTTCTGGCAACAGAAATGGCCTCGGTTGGTGGTGAGGTGATCCCGGTTTCTCTTCAGGACTCGGTGATCGCCAGGGTGCAGAGACTGTCGCCCGGCGCCCGTGAGATGTTGAAGACACTTTCGGTGATACCGGAGCCGATCCCCAGAGCGGAAGCGATTCGACTCAACGAGGGATCCGATAGCCGAATTGACGAATGCGTCCGACGGGGTCTGCTCGATGTCGATGGCGAACTCGTTGCCTTCCGTCACGAACTGATTCGACGAACCGTGGAGTCCTCCCTGACGAGCACCGAGAGGATGGCGGCAAACCGCACCGTTCTCGAGAGCCTTCCCGAGGAGACTCATCCGTGTCTCCTCATCCATGTGGCGCGCGAGTCCAACGACATCGATCGACTGATAGAACTTGCACCCAGATCAGCCCGCTTCGCCGCTGACGTCGGATCCCATCGCCAGGCCGTCGAAGACTTCCGCGAGTTGGCGCCGCATCTCGATCACCTCGATTCAGAGGCGCGGGGACCCATCCTCGACGAATGGGCGGGTGAGGAGTTCTTTGTGGACAACATCGTCGGGGCGATCGACGTGAACGAGTTGGCGCTCCGTCACTACCGAGAGATGGGTGACCGGCGGGCTGAGTCGAGAGCACTCGCCCAGGCGGCACACTTCTACGAGAACGCCGGTCAACGCGAACAAGCCGAGAGACTCGCACAGCAGGCCGTGGCCGCCCTGGGGGCGGATCCAGACGGAGCCGATCTTGCGAGAGCGCTGGAGGCCAACGCCTATCTTGCGATGATGGCAGGCAACGTCACAGCCGTGCCCGAATTGGTCGAGCGCACGCTGGAGGCCGGTGGACCGGGTATCGACGAACGGATCCTGATCCGCTCCCTCAACCATCGGGGAATGGTCGCCAATATCGCCAACTATCCGAGCGGTAGCGTCAGTCTCGACGAGGCAAGGGATCGTTCGGCGGCTGCGGGCCAGTGGTACGAAGAGTGCCGGGCTCTCTTGAATCACGCCTGGGCTGCCGCCGAGTGCCGGGACCTTCCGATCGCCTCGGACTACGCGCAAAGGGCGATCGCCTCTGCAGTCCGGCATGAACTCGAGGGCCTCGAGGGATACTCAAGAGCGATGTACGCGAGGGTTCTCGAACTGGAAGGAGAGTGGGCTGAGGCCGAAGACCTGGCCAGCGACCTCCTCGCCAGTGCCGCGATCACCCAGATGGTTGCCCTGCCGATTCTCGGTGTCATCGAGGCGCGGCGGGGCCGTGAAGACGCCGGAGCCATGCTGTCTCAAGTATGGGAGATGGCGTTCGTCGCTGACGAGTTTCAGCGACTTGGTCCAGCCGCCGCGGCGCTCGCAGAGCATGCCTGGATCACCAGGACTGACGACGTTCCGATGGCCGACATCAAGCGAGTTATGGAGGCCGGTCTCGGCAGCGGGTTCAGATGGTCCACGGGGGCGATCGCCTTCTGGTTGTGGGAACTCGGAGAACTCGCACATGCCCCTGAGGGAATAGCCGAGCCCTACCGACTGAGCATCGAAGACGAACCCCTGGCAGCCGCAGAGATGTGGTTGGCGATCGGATGCCCGTATGAGAGAGCGATCGCACTGACGCACGCCAACCCGACCGCCCAACTAGAAGCGCTCGAAGTCCTCGAGACACTCGGAGCTACCGCAGTCGCGGCCAAACTGAGAAAGGCCATGCGAGACGAGGGGCTCGCTGTTCCCCGCGGCAAGGGGCGGGCGACGAGAGGCCACGCGGCAGGGCTTACGGCGAGACAGGCCGAGGTGCTCCGACTCCTGGACGAGGGCCTCTCCAACATCGAGATAGCGGACCGGCTCTTCGTGTCTCCCAGAACCGTCGAACACCACGTCTCGGCGATCCTCGCGAAGTTGGATTCGTCCACGAGGGAAGAAGCTGTAGGTCGGGCCCGCACCGAAGGCCTCTTGACTCCCCAACCCGCTTGAGAACGACGGTTCACGCTGTCAGGGAACCTGTGGGGTCTCAGTCGAGAACTCGTAGTCGTGGAGAGCGCCGCCGAGTTCGATGTGGACGGAGAGTGGCCAAACGAAGTTCACCCCGTCGGGACCGTGGATCTGGATACCGCTGAAGATTGCCGCGTCGCCGGGCATGGCTCGATCGGTTGCTCTCCATCCAGCGGCGAGTGAACGGAGGATCTCGCGGAGGTCCTCCTCGATGGCGGTCACCGTCAGCTTCGTGAGTTCGACGAGATCGGGGACGTTGCCGTACCCGATGAGCGGGAGGAGGCGGTGCTTGAGCAGGCTCTGCTCGGTGTCGTATCGATCGAATTCGACCTCTAGCGTTCCTTCCCGCAACTCGTCGCGAAAAGCCACGAGGGCGCCGCACGCACTCGACGGCTCCGGGATACCGGGCCGCTCGACCCGCCCGATCGTTCCGTCGGCATTGATTGCGATGTGTGCCATGGCGTAGATGACGAAACGCCGGCGACCGTCTTCGATCGGAGCGTGATGGATTGCGGCCGCGAGGCCCGTGCGGCCGGCCGTCACCATGCCGGCGAGTCCGGCGAAGCTGAACGCAGATCCCCACATCCGTTCGACGCCGGAGAAGAGAGGGCGGGTGATCTCATCGCGGCACAGCGCAACGCAGGCAAGCGTGTTGCTCTTCGAGAAGCCCTCACATCTCAGGCGTGAAGCCGTCTCAGCGATGAACTCCTTTTCGAGAACCGCGCCGGGGACGTGTCGATCGAGGGCTTCGGCGAAACCCGGATTGTCGGCCCTGCTCATGAAGGACTCCGTCTTCGAATGGGGGTGACATGAGTGGCACACACCCTAAGCGCTCTGAACTGTGGGCTGGCAGCGTACCTATGCACACCTACGAGCCCAGGGTTCCCAGGGCACCGGCGCATGGCGTGAACGTTCAGATCAGGAGATCGCCTCGCACGAAGGCGGCCGTCTGTGGTTGCTGCGGGGCCGAGAAGAACGCCTCGGTCGCGGCGAGTTCGACCATGCGTCCGGAGACCATCAGGCCGGTGCGGTCGGCGAGACGCCGCGCCTGGAAGACATCGTGAGTGATGACGATGATCGTCGTGCCCCGTTCGGCGTTCTCTGAACGGACGATCTCCTCGAGGAGGCCGACGTTGTACGGGTCGAGATTGCCGGTGGGTTCATCGAGCAAGAGGACAGACGGTTCGACGACGAGCGCCCTGGCGAGGGCCACTCGCTGTGCCTCGCCTGCCGACAGGGTTCGGGCTGGAGCGTCGGCGAGGTCCGTCAGGCCGAGTTTCTCGAGCCACCGCTCGGTGCTGCCGTCCTTCGTGTCGAGGCCGTGGAGTTTCCGTCCGATCCGAACGTTGGCCGCGACGCTGCGCCGCAGAAGCATGGGGCGCTGGAACACCGTCGTGACGTCTCTGCGCGTCGCGAGAGAGGCGTCACCGCCGATCTCCACTCCGGCATACGTGATGAGTCCGTGCGTCGGGGTTTCGAGGAAGTTGAGGAGACGCAGCAGCGTGCTCTTCCCCGCTCCACTCGGCCCGACGAGTCCGAGAATCTCGCCGCTGCGGACTTCGAGCGTCGGGATGTCGACCACGCAGCGGTCGCCGTAGCAGTGTCGGACATCGGCGAGTTCGTAGGTGGCCGTCATCTGACCCCCTGGTGGACCTGGAGGCGATGGAACGCGAAGTTCGTGAGGAAGGCGAGGGAGAGCAGGATGATCCCAAGTGAGAGCGCCAGCGCGAAATTTCCCTTGCGAGTCTCCAGGACGATGGCGGTCGTGAGCACCCGTGTCTCCCCCTCGATGTTCCCGCCGACGAGCATCACGGCACCCACCTCTGAGATGATGGCTCCGTAGGCGGCGACGACCGCTGCGGTGACGCCGACACGAGCCTCGAGGAGTGTCACTGTGGCGACCTGGCGTCGGGTGGCACCGAGGGAGAGCATCTGGACCGGCAGGTTCGGGTCGACGCCCTGCACCGCAGCCATCGTGAGGCCGACGACGAGGGGGAATGCGATGATCGTCTGCGCCACGATCATGCCGGAGGGCGTGAAGAGCCATCCGAGACCGCCGAGCGGGCCCTGGTTCGACAGTACGAGATATGTGAAGAGCCCGACCGTCACCGGGGGGAGGCCCATGCCGGTGTAGATGAGCGGGACAATCAGCCAGCGACCCGGGAGGTGCCGGGTCAGGCCGATCGCGGCCCCGATCGGAATCCCGACTGCGAGAGCGATCACCAGAGCCACCAGCGTGACCTGCAGGGTGAGGAGGACCGTCTCGATCAGCGCAGCGTCCATGTTCCACAGCAGCCCCAGTGCGTCGGTGAATGCCCGGCCGAGCGTCCCCATACGTCAGACCACCGTTCCGTCGCATGGGGTTGTGGCGCAGATCACCGGTTCCTCCACGCTTCGGAGTCCGGATAGAACAGTGGCTGACCGAACGAATCGACCCCGAACGTCTCGATCGTCTCCTGGGTCTCGACCGACGTGAGCCACTCGACGAACACTTCGGCAAGTTCCGCGTCGATGCCGCCCTTGTCAGGGTTCACCGGGATGACGCCGTAGGGATTCAAGAGCGACGGGTCGGTGCTCTCGTCGATCGATGCGCCGCCGACCATCACCTGAAGACCCGGGAGACTCTCGCCTTGAGCGAGGAAGGTGCCGCGGTCGGTGAGCGTGTAGGCGCCCACTTCGTTGGCGTAGTTCAGCGTCGAACCCATGCCCTGGCCCAGCGACTTGTACCAACCGGCATCCGGGTCCGAGGTCATCCCTGCCGTCTTCCACAGTGATCGTTCCTTCGAATGCGTTCCGCTGTCGTCTCCTCGCGAGGCGAACGTTGCCTCAGCCACAGCGATCGCTGCAAGTACATCGGATGCGAGCGGGATGCCGGCGATCGACGCCGGGTCATCCGTCGGCCCGACGATCACGAAGTCGTTGTACATCACGTCGGAGCGGACCGTGCCGTGTCCCTCGGCTACGAAAGCTTCCTCTCTGGCACGGGCATGGACGAGGATCACATCCGCATCGCCGGCTTCGCCCAGAGCGATCGCCTGACCGGTACCGACCGCCACGACGTCCACCCGTGCTTCGTACTCAGCCTCGAAGGCGGGGAGGAGCGCGTTGAGCAACCCCGAGTCATTGGTGCTGGTCGTGGTGGCAAGGCGCAGAACCCGTACCTTGTCGGAACTTCCCCCCCCACACGACGCGGCGAGCAGCATGACGACGACGAATGGGATGATCCGGACTCGCATGGGTGTCGTTGTGGGCGTTATGACGGGAGAGCATAACGCCCGATGCCGACGGCACGATCGCCGTCGGTTCAGGTTGCCGGCGGCGTTCCGAAGACGTCGCGGGAGATGTCGCGGAGCGCCCGATCGGCTCGGTCGCAGAAGAGCCGCATCCGTTCGACGCGGTCCCTGCCTGCATCGGTCAGACGGGCGCCACCGCCTTCGGGACCTCCGGTTTGGGTCTCGAGGAGTTGCTCACCGAGCCGTTCTTCCATCTCGTGGATCTTCTTCCATGCCACCCGGTAGGGGACACCCATCGCCTCGGCACCGGCCGTGATCGATCCGTGCTCGTCGACGGCGGAGAGGAGTTCCATTCGCCATCGCGATGCCGCGACCTCACCGTCGCTCTCCAGCCAGACGTTGAACTGCAGGTCCAGAGGAGCCTGGGTCTCGTCCGGCGTGTCGAGCCACGCGGCGAGGAGTGTCGCGACGCCCTCGGCGTCGCTGAGGGAGAACTGCGGGACGTCCGTTTCCCACTCTGCGTCGGTGACGAGGGCGAGCATCTCGTCGAAGTCGCACAGCAGTTCACCGCTCCGCTCGGCCCGGTGAACCTCGATCTTCGGGAAGTCGCCGCGTTTGTAGCCCTCGGTGAGCACGAGGTCGTAGCCGGCGCAGTGTCTGGCGATCACCGCGTCGAGATCACCAGAGCCGGCCTCTCTGGAGAAGGTCGCCACCTGGACCGGGGAGATGCCGAGTACGAGATCCGCTCCGGCCTCGGCGATGCGATGCGTGTCCTTCCCCGGCGTGTCGAACGAACTCGTGTGGTGGTGGTGCTTGACCACGGCCACTCCCAGCCCTCTTCGCTTGAGCGCGGGGAGTAATGCCTCGAGGAACGTCGTCTTGCCGGTCCTCGATCTGGCCACGACCGACACGATCGGTGGGACTCGTGGTTCTCCGGTGCTCATGCCGGCAAGCCTATTGCTGCCCGCGGGCATGATCGACGGGAGGACACTGTCTATGGAAGCCCGTTCTTCTCGAGCCAGCTCATGGCGATGGCAGTTGGCCGGTTGCGGTGTGTGTTCGGGCCGCGAATGTATCATGTGCGCCCCGGACAACCCAGGACGGCAGTTATCACAGACAGCATCTGGCAGAGGCCTGTTCTTCGGGGTGGTGAACCCGGCCACCGTCAGGCCACCTGGGCCGAACTCTTCTTTGACCTCATCTTCGTCGTCGCCGTGGCGCAGCTGGCGACGCTCCTGCTCGAGCACCCGACCTGGCGTGGAGCGGGGATCTACGCGATCGCCTACATCCCCGTCTGGCTGTCGTGGATCGCTGCAACGTTCTACGCCAACAGGTTCGATACCGACGACCTCAGTCAGCGACTCATCACATTCGCCCAGATGGCGACCGTCGCCGGGATGGCGGCGAGCGTTGCAGAAGAAGCGGCCGTCCAATTCGCGATCTCGATCGCCCTGTTCCGTCTGCTTGTGGCCGTCTCCTACTGGCGCGTTCGGATGTCGATTCCGGCTGATAGGGGGTTCGCCGACCGCATGGTGGGACTGATGAGCGTCACCGCCTTGATCTGGTTCGCGTCGGTGTTCGTTGAGGGGAATACCAGGCTCGCGGTCTGGGGAGTTGTCATCGCTATTGAGGTCGGGGTATCGCTGCTTCCATCGTCGCGGCGGCAAAGGGGGGCTATTCCCATCCACATGTCTCATCTGGTGGAACGTTTCGGGCTCTTCACGATCATCGTGCTCGGTGAGACCGTGCTCGCAGTTGTCATCGGCGTGGCTCACGCACATTGGGTCGGGTCCGCAGTTGTTTTCGCTGCTGTCGGCTTGACGATGTCCTTTTCGCTGTGGTGGATCTATTTCGAATCGGTCACAGGTAGCCCGCTCCAGAATATAGGCGGTCTCCGTCCCGCCGTGTGGGTGTACGCCCATGCCCCGCTAGTGATAGCGATAACGGCCCTCGGAGTCGGTATCGAGGTGGCAGTGTTCACCGAGCTCGGCGAGCGTCTCGAGATTCCCAACACGCTGATCCTGGCGGGTGCACTCGCCGTGGCGCTGCTCGCCATTGCGTTCGTGCTTGCGGCGGAGACGCCATCTGAGCATCGGGTGAGAGTGTTTCTCGGGAGGCTTCCGGCGGTTCTGCTTGCTCTTGCCGCCGGTCTGCTTCCGGTGGCGGCTCAGACTCTCCTTGTTGCCCTGGCAGTCATAGCCGCCGCTCAAGCGGCCGTTGATGTGCGCACCACCCGGCGTGGCGCACTCCCACGATCAACCTAACGGTTCCCCATCGGCCCGGCGACCAGGGTGTTCCGGCCGATCGCGGCCTGCGCGACCGGGCCACAGGTTGATACGGACGTCGGGTAGTCGACTGGCCCACTCGATAAGAGCCGCATCCTTCGATGCCTATCGTAAATCGACGAAATACGGTCAATCGGCCCTAGTGGAGTGGTGGGACGGTTCCCTACGGTATGTCGAAGTCGAGCTATTGGAGGTAGCGACATGGAGTTCAGCTCCAGGGAGACGTGGACGGTGATCCACGGTCTCGTCTTGGGCACCCTCTTCCTACTTGCGTTCGCCGGCGGTCTCGCCGGGCTGTGGAGTATGCGGCCCGGGTTGATGACCACCGAGGGAGTCAAGGAGCGGATGGGGCGTCTGTACGTGGGTGCCTGGGTGATGGCAGCCGCCGCGTGGGGAGCGGTGATCACGGGGACGTGGATCGTCTACCCGTGGTACCGGGTCAAACTCGCCCCGGTCGGAGAAGATGCCTACGCAGGGTGTGTCGACGCGATCCTGCCGAACGCGTCGTGCTCGCCGAGAGACTTCTTGAAGTCGAACGTGAGCGGAGACACCGAACTGTGGCACATCTTCGGCATGGACTGGAAGGAACACGTGTCGTGGGCCGCGCCGATCCTGGCGACCGCGGCGGCGTTCCTGATCGCCTACTACGGACCGCGTCTCATCGCACGCCCGTGGCTTCGTGCCGCCGTCATCGTCATGTTCGTTGCGGCATTCGCAGCGGCGCTGGTTGGTGGGGCGTTCGGCGCCTTCCTGAACAAGATCGCCCCGATCGTCTGATGGCGACTGAAAGGAGTTGAGCAATGATTACTGACTTTGACCCGGATCGCCACAACGACGAAGCAGTGGCCCCGGAACTCGCACCGCTCAATCTGGTGGACAAGCCCGACGGCCCTGCCGCCGCGGTGATGATCGCCTCCGGTCTGGGAGTGTTCACACTGGGCCTGATGACGACCCTGGCCGTCATCAACGGTTCGGTGAAGAGCTTCCTGGAGTGGTTCCAATTCGACCAGGGTGTCGGCGCCCTCGCCGGCAAGTCAACCGTTGCCGTGCTCGTGTTCTTCGTGGCATGGCTGGTTCTCTACCTGATCTGGCGGGAGAAGGACGTCGTCTTGAAGACATCGTTCTACATCGGTCTCGGATTGGGCATCCTGGGCGTCATCGGGACGTTCCCGCCGTTCTTCGAAATGTTCGAGTGACGACGATCACTAGATCGAACCGTGCCGACCTCGTCTCCGCTTGGGGGATCGGGGTCGGCATCGGATTGATCGCACTGCAGCTGACGTGGCTCGTCGGGGCACGGATCGCAAGCATCTTCTGGGAGGCCCCGGTTGGACCCACGGTCGCCTTCGTGTCCGCCTGCCTGGTCGGAACGATCGTCGCGATCGTTGCCGGGCGCCGTCTCGCACGGAAGATCGCGACACACGGAGACGTTGCATGACCAGGGCGGAGGGATCGCCGGTTCGGTGTCTCGACGAGATTCCCCGAGAACCGCATGACCTCACAATCGCCGAAGCCGCGGTGATCGCGAAGGCGCTGGGCCATCCGACACGGTTCGAGATTCTCGAACTACTCCGCACCCGCTGCCCGCGCACGGTCGGCGACATCGTTGCCGAGCTGCCCCTCGCCCCATCAACCGTCTCGAACCACCTCCGCATCCTGAAGGAGGCGGGTGTGATCCGCACTTTCAGGTCCGAACCGCGAACGTGGCACTGTCTCAACCGGTCCATGATCGCCGGACTCGCCGTTGTCATCACCGATCTCACCGGAAGGCCCAACGGCACCTGAGATCCGGTCGATACGACCGCGCACGCCGCGTCACCGATACTCTGGCTCGATGCCCGATGATTCCAACCGGTCGAGTTCCTCTCTTCCGTCGACGGCACACGGGACGCACCGAGATGCCTTCGGATCGATGGAATGGGGGCTCCTCGCAGCCGTGGCTCTCATCTGGGGATCCTCGTTCGTATTCATGGCGATCGGACTCGACGCGTTCCGTCCCGGGGTTGTGACGCTTGCTCGGGTCGCTCTCGGTGCGCTCACGCTCGCCATGATCCCCAAGGCGAGGGTTCGCATCGACAGCGAGGACCGCCTTCGTGTTCTCGGCCTCGGGATCATCTGGATAGGGATACCGCTCACGATCTTCCCCATCGCCCAGCAGTGGATCGACTCGTCGGTAGCCGGCATGCTGAACGGCGCGGTCCCGATCACTGCGGCCGCATGGGCGACCCTGCTGCTCGGGCGGCTTCCTGGATGGCGTCAACTGGTAGGGATCGGCATCGGATTCGTCGGCGTTGTCGCGATATCAGCACCCGAGGTCGTCGACTCGTCGGCAACGGCACTTGGCACGATGCTCGTCGTCGGCGCGGTGGTCCTCTACGGATTGTCGACGAACGTCGTGGTGCCGCTCCAACAGAAGTACGGATCTCTCCCGGTTCTGTTCAATGCTCAGCTTGCCGCACTCGTCATCGTGGTTCCGTTTGGTCTGATCCAGATCCCAGGTAGTACTTGGGCGTGGCCATCGGCCCTCGCCATGATCCCGCTCGGCGCCCTTGGAACTGGCCTCGCTTTCGTGCTGATGGCGACTCTGGTTGGGCGGGTCGGGGGGCCGCGAGGGTCGATTGCGATCTACTTCGTTCCCGTCGTGGCGATCGTCCTGGGCGTCGTCGTTCGTGGAGATGCCCTTCAACCGGTCGCTCTTGTGGGGACAGCCCTCGTACTCGCTGGAGCCTGGATCGCGTCAAGGCGCGACGCGTAGCAGCCTGCGGCGACTCAGGCTGCCATGTACCGTTCGCGATTCCCGTAGGCGCTCGATGAGTAGGAAGCAACATCGGCCAGGACTCCGAGGCCGAGGATGACCCAGTCGAACCCGACGACGCCGCCGGGCGCCACGGATACCCACATGAGCGTGGTCCACGGAGCGAAGAGGAATCCAAGGAGTGACCACCAGAAGCTCGAGAATGCAGCCTCCCACCGCGCAGGCGACATCAACCACCACACGAGAATCGCCATGCGTGGACCAAGGAGCACCAACGCTGAGAAGAAGCAACACATGAGAACCTCCACTGATTGCCGTGTCGTCCCAGACGCTACAGTGCGGCGGCAGAGTTCGCCAGCCAGAATCGGCACACATTTGCATGGGAGCGCGCTGAGTAATACATGTCGCTGGTCTCAACGATCAGGCATCACCGCGTGCTGCGGCTTCGGTTCCGCCATCCCGACAAGCAGGAGTAGCGAGGTCTCACCCTGTGCTTGGCGCGCCTGACCGCTGATCTCGGCAGCGGCAGTGCTCAACTCACTCCTTGCGAACAGACCCAGCAACGAACTGGTGGTCCGAGAGCACAGGAGATCTCGACAGGGTACGTCGCGCCTTCCTACTCCGTAGCCCGACTTGAGTTCTCCGTTGCCGCCTGGATACCGATGGCTATGAGGTAGAACGACGCCGTGAACAGCGAGATCGCGACTCCTCCTGCGATGAGCACGTTCCAGGGCGTGTCAACCAGTCCGCTGGGGCCGGGGAAAGCCATCGCGAACGACAGCATGGTCCCCCAGTTGCAGCGGGTTGGGCTGAACGAGAGGAAGGCGATGAAGCCGTCTGCCACGATCGCTCCGGTGACTCCGATGAGCATCAGGACGGCTGCCAGCGGGATGAGATGAGGGAGGAGGTGGTGGAACATGATTCGGCGCCCGCCGGCGCCCACCGATCGGGCGGCCTCGATGAATGGCCGCTGGATCGTGACCAATGCCTGC
>JAUVNV010000104.1 GCA_030599515.1 Acidimicrobiia bacterium | reverse complement strand
TGGCCCGGATTGCGCCGTCGATGTACTGAGCGTCGTGGTGATCGAGTACCCGGACGTCGACGACTGCCTGGCTCCGAGGGGCGATGACGTTGGCTTGGATTCCGCCCTCGATCGTCCCGACGTTGACGGTGATATCGCGATCCCGGTCGTTGAGTGCGAACAGACGCTGGATAACCGACGACAGCTCGAGGATGGCGCTGACACCTCGCTCGGGATCGAGTCCAGCGTGTGCCGCCCGGCCGTGCACGGTCAGTGTGTACTTCGCGAGGCCCTTTCGCGCAGTCTTCAGCGCTCCGCGGGGGCCGAGTCCCGGTTCACACACGAAGGCTCGCGCGGCAATTCGGCTCAGCCGGTCGATCGCCACTCCGGATTCTCGACTGCCGATCTCCTCATCGGTGTTGAAGAGGACGAGAGGCGTAGCCGGCGGTTCGATGTCGAGATCCCGGAGCGTTCGGAGGGCGAAGAGAATCTGAACGATCCCGGCCTTCATGTCGAACACCCCGGGGCCGTGAATCTCCGTTCCGTTGACCCGCCACGGTCTTGCGGCCAGTGTCCCGATCGGCCAGACCGTATCGACGTGACCCAGGATCAACTGCGTCGGCGCCCGCCGACTGCGGTCGCGAGGCCGTGCATACAGGTAGCCGCCGGATCGATCCGGAGGCGAAAGCCGGTACCGGTAGCCGAGTTGAGTGAACTCGTCGGTGAGGTACTCGAGAATCACCCGGGTCGCCGCCGGATCATTCGACGGACTCTCGATCGACACAAGTTCATCGCACATCTCGATGAGAGCGGTCTCGTTGGTCTTCAGATGCTCGAGGAGTAGACCGGGGTGGACGGTGGCTTGCACGGTCTACCTCGACCACCCGGCGTGGAAGGGGAAGCTCCTGCTCTCGTCGATCACGCAGAAACGATTCGGCTGCAAATAGGCCAGAAGCGGAGCGTCGGCGATGACGTGATCGTCCTCGCGATCCATGACGCGAAGGGCTCGTTCGTCGACGGCAGCCGCGACGACACGACCGATGATCAGGCTGTTGGCTCCGAGATCGTCGATGGTGCGTTCGAGTTCACACTCGAGGTGGATGCGTGCTCCGCTTAGGAGAGCGCCTTCGACGGCGGTAGCGGGGACCGTGGGCACTACTCCCAGACTGGGCTTCGTGTCGTCGGGCGATCGGGGCGCCGAGGCCAGACTCGTCTCGACCAGTTGGTCGGGTGTCGGGTACGAGACCGTGAAGGCACGTGAGCGCACCGCGTTGCGGTAGGTCGCGTGGGTGTCGCAGCAGACGAAGCCGAAGTGGTTCTCCCACGACACGGGGCCTGCCATGTGTTTCGGTGCGAGGTCGATGGTGCCATCGGGTTCGACGGTCCCAACGATGACGAGCGGATGCACGAGGTAGAACCGGTCCCAGATCGGAACCGTGCAATCGAGAGCGACCGACGTCTCGCTCATAGCTCCTCCGCTCTGAGCCTACCGGCCGAGAATCGAGCGGGCTAGGGGAGAAGTGGATCAGTAGCAAGTAGCAAGACCCGAGAGCCAAGACCCGAGAAGTTGCCAGCAGCCAGCAGGAGGGCACTCTTGCCGGATACCGGATACGGACTACCGACTATTCAGCAAAGCGCGGTTCAGATCCTGGTGGTCTCCGGTTCGCAAGTGACAGGAAGCCTCGTGTCGACCGCTGTTGACAGGTCGAAGGTCCGGCTCGGACACGTCGCAGATCCCCGGCTGCGCGATCGGACACCTTGTGTGGAACGTGCAGCCGGTCGGGGGATTGAGCGGACTCGGAAGGTCCCCCTCGAGGATAATGCGCTGCCGGCGCACCGTCGGATCGGGGATCGGGATCGCCGAGAGAAGGGCTTCCGTGTAGGGGTGGGTCGGCGAGGCGAACAGGTCATCCCGGCTAGCGATCTCGACGATTCGGCCAAGGTACATCACAGCGATGCGATCGCAGAGGTGCTCGACCACACTGAGATCGTGGGCGATGAACAGCAGCGTGAGGTCGAGTTCTCGCTGGAGTTGCTTCAGCAGGTTCAGAATCTGGGACTGGATCGATACATCGAGAGCGGAGACCGGTTCGTCGAGAACCAGGAAACGGGGTTCAACAGCGAGCGCACGGGCGATCCCGATGCGTTGTCGTTGCCCCCCCGAGAACTCATGGGGGTAGCGATTCGCGTGGTACGACTCCAGGCCGACGAGTTCAAGCACCTGAGCGACCCGGCGACCCCGCTCCTTCCGCGAGAGCCCGTGAACGCGGAGGCCCTCCGCGATCGAGTCACCGACGCTCGTGCGGGGGTCGAGCGATCCGAATGGATCCTGGAAGACGACCTGAGCGTCGCTCCGGTAGCCCTTCAACTCCTTCCGGGAGAGACGGAGCACATCCTCGCCGTCGAACACGACCGATCCGGCGTCCGGCTCCTCCAACCGGAGGATCGCCCTGCCGAAGGTCGATTTGCCGCAGCCAGACTCGCCGACCAGGCCCAGGGCCTCACCCCGGCGGATCTCGAGGTCAACCCCGTCGACAGCTCTCACCATTCCGAGCACCTTCTGGAACGCTCCACCCTTGACGGGGTACGTCTTGACAAGGCCCTGGATCCGGACGAGCGCCTCGCTCACTTCGCACCCTCCTGGTAGAGGAAGCAGCGCACGGTGTGCTCATCGTTCACGCCGGTGAGCTCAGGGCGTTGTTCGGTGCACATCGTGAGGCCGGCTTCCTCGCGTGCCCGACACCGGGGAGCGAACCGGCATCCGCCCGGTAGATCGATCAGATTCGGGACCCGGCCTGGAATCACATCTAGCCACTCACGGCGGTCGCCGGCAAGGGGGATTGACCCGATGAGTCCCTTGGTATAGGGGTGCTTCGGATCGGCGAACAGCGTCTTGGTGTCAGCTTCTTCGACGATCTCTCCCGCGTACATCACTGCGACGCGGTCGGCGATCTCGGCCACGATCCCGAGGTCGTGGGTGATGACGATGATCGAGGTTCCGAGGTCGTTCCTGATCTCGCGCATGAGGTCGATGATCTGCGCCTGGATGGTGACGTCCAACGCCGTCGTCGGCTCGTCAGCGATCAGGAGTTCGGGTCCAGCAGCGAGCGCCATCGCGATCATGACTCGTTGGGCCATGCCGCCGGAGAGTTCATGCGGATAGGCCTTGATGCGGCGTTCCGCGTCCGGGATCCCCACCTTCTGGAGCATCTCGACGGCCCTTGCGTTCCCTTCCTTCTTCTTCAATCCCTCGTGTATCTCGTACACCTCGGAGATCTGGGAACCGGCCGTGAAGACCGGGTTGAGGGAACCAACGGGCTGCTGGAAGATCATCGAGATGCGATCTCCGCGAATCGAACGCATCTCCTTCTCCGAAAGATCGAGCAGATCCTCACCGTGGAACCGGATGCTGCCGCCAACGATCTCTCCCGGATTCTGGATCAAACGGAGCACCGACATCGACGTGACCGACTTGCCGCACCCCGACTCGCCGACCAGTCCAAGGATCTCTCCCTTGCCGACGGTGAGATCCACGCCATCAACCGCCTTCACCACGCCATCTCTCGTGAAGAAGTGGGTCTCGAGACTGCTGATCTGGAGGATCGGATCGCCGACGGTCGTAGTCGTCATCTGCCGAGCCTTGGATCGATCGCGTCACGGAGTCCGTCGCCGAGCAGATTGAAGCCGAGGACGGTCCACATGATCATCAGACCGGCGAAGAACACGAGGTGCGGAGCGGTGAACACCTGGTTTCTCTCTGCTGCAAGCATCGAACCCCACTCCGCTGTCGGAGGCTGGATACCCAGACCGAGGAAGGACAGGGACGCGATTTCGAGCACGGCGGTGGCGACACCGAGCGTGGCGATGACGATGAGGGGGGTCAGGGTGTTGGGGAAGATGCGATGAGCGAGGAGCCGCCAGCGCGTGACACCAAGGGCCTGATCGGCCGACACGTACTCCTGCTCGCGAATGCTCAGAACGGAGGAGCGCACGATTCGCGCGTACTGCGGGATCGTGACGATCGCGATCGCCAGGATCGCGTTGATCAAGCCCGGCCCGAGAACCGTTACGACGACGATCGCGAGCAGCAGAGAAGGGAACGACAGCAGCACGTCCATCACGCGCATGAGGACGTTGTCCACCCAGCCTCCGAAGAAGCCGGCAACGAGTCCGACCATGGTGCCCCACACGACTGCGAACAACACGGCGACGAATGCGGCGAGGAGCGACACGCGCGCGCCGTAGACGATGCGTGAGAAGTAGTCACGTCCGTTCCCGTCGATGCCGAGGATGTGCTGAGGCTTGTCCTCGTCGCATCCGAACAGGTGAACGCACGGTGGATCGCGGGGGCTGACGCCCTCGTCAAAGAGGACCTTGTTGGGTGGGTACGGAGCGATGATCGGGGCGAACACGGCGAGCAGAAGCAGGATCGAGAGCAGGGCCATTCCGACGATCGCGGACTTCTTCCTTAGGACTTCGCGCCCTGCCGTTCGCCACAGCCCCCCTGATGTCACGGCCCCGACATCGCCGCCGGCGAGATCCATACGAACCTTGTCACGGATCGCATCGGATGCTTCGACAGTGTCGAGAGGCTGGTCGTCCGTCGGTTCCAGAGGCCGATCGGATGGATCGTAGAGATCGTCGCTCATGAGACGCGCACGCGCGGGTCGAGGTAGGTGTAGAGGAGATCAACGAGCAGGTTCACCATCACGAAGCTGATCGCCACAACGAGAGTGAAGCCCTGGACGACGGTGTAATCGCGGGAGGTGATCGCGTCGAAGAGGGTCTTGCCGACGCCTGCGAGATTGAAGATCGTCTCGGTGAGAATCGCGCCGCCCAGCAGCAGCCCGAATGACAGGCCGATGATGGTGACCACCGGCAACATCGCGTTGCGGAGGGCGTGTTTGAGGACGACGCTGCGTTCGCGCAAACCCTTGGCCCGGGCTGTTCGTACGTAGTCGAGGCCGAGCACGTCGAGAAGGGCGGAGCGCGTCATTCTCGCGATGATGGCCAACGGAATCGTCGCGAGCGCCACGGCCGGCAGGATGAGGTGGAGGAAGGCGCTCGAGAAGATCTCCCATTGGAAGGTGACCAACGAGTTCATCAGTGTGAATTCGGAAAGGAACTCCATGAAGCCGTTCTCCGGAAGGCCCCACACTTCGTAGAACGGAACGGGGATGAGTCCGGCGTCGAGTTTGCCTGACGGGGGTAACGCCAGAGGCGTGTCGCGTAAGAAGACGGCGAAAACGTACTGGAGCATGAGTCCAAGCCAGAACACCGGCATGGCAACACCGATGTTGGCACCGACCATCGTGGCGACATCGGTCTTCGTGTTGTGGCGATATCCGGAAATGATGCCGAGAGGGACGCCGACGAACACGGCGATGAGCAGGGCAGCGGCCGCGAGTTCCATCGTCGTGGGGAGCCGTTGGATGAGGAGTTCGGTCACCGGGACACCGAACCGGAACGACTCGCCAAGATCTCCGGTGGCGACATCCTTGAGATAGATGCCAAATTGAACGTGAATGGGGTCGTTGAGTCCGTATCGCTCGTTGTACGCGTCACAGATCTCATCGGTCGCTCGTTCGCCGAGCGCTGCTCGGCAGGGGTCGCCGGGGATCATTCGCGCGAGGGCGAACACCAATGCGAGGATCCCGATGATCACAGGGATCGAGGAGATGAAACGGCGCAGTAGGAATCGAGCCATGAATCAACAGACTAGGGAAAGATTGGAGGGGTGCGATCGCACCCCTCCAATCATCGTTCGTCTATCGCTTGATCAGCCAGTGTTGTTCTTGAAGCCGAACAACGCATCCCAGTACGTGAAGTTGCCGTCACGACCGGTGTGGTTCGGGCTGTTCATGTCCCACTGTGCGTCGTAGCTTGCCACGACATCGTTGGCGTCGAACGTACTGCCGTCGTGGAACACCACACCGGAACGCAAGTGGAATGTCCACAGCGTGCCGTCGTCGCTGACGTCCCAGGTCTCGGCGAGCGAGGCGATCACGTCGGTGCCGCCGATCTCGTAGGCGAGGAGCTGCTCCACGATCTGCTCGCAGCCACGGAGGCTCTCACCGTCGGTCTCGTCGGCGCAGTACAAGCCAATGGGCTCGGCGTTCTGCATCCACACGAAGGTGTCGCGTCCGCCCGGGTCCATCACAGCGAAGTACTCGTTGCCGAGCGGACTCGCGTGCGCTCCCTCGACGTCACCGAGGTATCCGACACCGGAGCCACCATGGGCAACCGGCACCATCGGGACGTGGTCCTTGAGGAGCTGCGTCGCCTGCTCGTAGATCACGAGCCGGGCAGCGGGATCCGGCGTCGAAGCGCCTTCATCGAGGAGGGCCCAGATGTCCTCGAAGCCGGCACCGAACTGATCGGAGGCGTTCTTCCCAAAGTGGAAGTCGAGGAAGTTGGTGGCATCCGGGTAGTCGGCGCCCCAACCGAGCATGTACATGGTCAGATCACCGGCGTCGCTGGCGTCGAGGAAGGCCCCGGACTCCATGACTTCGATGGTGACCTTGACGCCGATCTCGGCGAGCTGTGCCTGGATATCTTGGCCGACGGTTGCCGGCGAGGGCAGGTAGCTGCGTACGACGTCGCGGTAGTTGAGGGTCACCTCGAAGCCGTCGGCAAAGCCCGCTTCGGCGAGCAACGCCTTCGCCTTCTCGATGTCCTGGTCGTACCACTTCGGCTCGGGTGTGTACCCGAAGATCGAATCCGGCATGAACTGATCGGCAACCTTCGAACCCGGCGGGTAGAAGTTGTCGATGATGCGCTGACGGTCGAGGGCATAGCCGATGGCCTGTCGCACCTTCTCGTCGCCGAACGGCTCCTTGTCCCGGTTCAGACCGAGATAGAAGATGTTCGTTCCTGCGCGCTCCTTGAGCTGAAGATCGGGCGAATCCGCGATCAAGGCGAAGTCGTCACGACCCGGGTTGTCGATCCCGTCAACGGTTCCTGCCTGAAGCTCGAGGTAACGCTGGGCTGCCTCGGAGCTCCACTTGAAGACGAGCGTGTCGGCGTTCGGTGCCTCGCCCCAGTAGTCCGGATTGACTTCCATGACGATCTGGTTGCCCTTGTCCCACTGCGTGAGCTTGTAGGGACCGGTACCGATCGGCTTGTCCACGAGGTCCCCACCGCCGGTATTGGCGTCCAGGTACTCCTGGGGGACGATGCCGAACGCAGAGAACGCGACCTTCGCCGGGAATGCCACGTCTTGCGTGCACAGCTGGATCTCGACGGTATTCGCGTCTACCGCCTTGATGTAGTTGATGTGGCTCTTGTTCGTCTCGTCATCGCAGGCCGCTTCGACCATGAGACCGGGGAAATCGCTTCCTGCAGCCGCGGTCGTTGTTGTTTCAGCGCCACCGCTGGTGGTGGTGGTCGCTGCGACAGTTGTTGTCGTCTCGGCCCCGCCACTGGCGGCAGTGGTCGTTGTCGTGTCGTCCGATGACGACCCGCACGCCGCCGCGATGAGGGCCATCACGAAGACGAGGGCGAGTAGTTTGCTGAATCGTTTCAAGGGTGCCTCCTTACCCTGTAGGGACCGATCCGGTGGATCGGTCGGTTCAACGCTAGTCGTATTGTGCATCGCGTGAGTCCTCCGGAAGCGAGAGGCGTTGCCGAAGTCGCTCGGTAGGGTTCGCGCCGATCTCGAGGGAGTGTCCCATCCGTTCTGTCGTCACGATGGTTGCCATCGCTGTGCTGATCTCGGTCTTGACATTCACGGCCGCTGTTGCGTTCTGGATGGATCGATCCGTTGCGAGGGAAGATGCGTTTCGGGTGAATGCAGCCGAGGTGCTCGCGATGGACTCATCGCAGGAGGCGCTCGCGGCCCGGCTCATGGACGAGGCGATCGATGAAGTCCCGCTTCTCGCCCTCGTTCGTGGAGCAGGGGAGAGAGCGACCATCGTCCTGCTCGACTCCGGTGCGTTCGACAGCGTCTTCGATCGCCTCATCGTAGAGGGTCACCGCCACGTCGTCTCGCAGACCGATGATCCGTTTACAGCGGATCTGACCGACGTGCGCGCGGTGCTTGTCGCCCCGATCGCGCAGATTGCACCGGATCTAGCTGAGCGGGTGCCGGTCGACGCGTTCGAAGCGGTCGTGATCCTCGACTCTGATGCGTTGCCCGTCGTGGGAAGGGTGGCCGGGTGGCTCCCGGCCGTGTCGGTGTTCGCCGCTGCGGCTGCCGTCTTTCTGGGAGTCGCTCTTGTGATGGTCTCCAGCCGTCGATCGATCGCTCTGATCAGCGTCGGCCTGGCGGTGCTGATCGCCGGGATCGGCGTGTGGGTATGGAGTAGGTTCGGCGGGCCGATCGCCACCGCCCGGATCGCGGATGAGCTCACCCACGTTCTCGTGACCAACGGCTACGCCGTCTTCACCCGTTCACTCCGAGCCGAAGGTCTCACCCTGATGGCGACGGGGGCGATCGTCGCGATTGCGGGACTTGTGGGAACCCTGGCCACAAGCCACAAGCCCCAAGCCCCAAGATCCCAGTAGGTGGTGCGTCTTGCAGCTTGGAGCTTGAAGCTTGCGGCTCACATTCTCGACTACTCAACAACCCCGATCGCCTTCAGCCACTCGGCCGCGACCTTCTCCGGGTCTTCGCCATCGACCTCCACGAAC
>JAUVNV010000095.1 GCA_030599515.1 Acidimicrobiia bacterium | reverse complement strand
GACCAGGTCAGTGCGGCCTTGGGAAGTGACTACTTCCAACCGCCGAGTGGGATCATGGCTCCCAACATCTGGAACTGGGCGCCTCCCACCAAGCCGTACTTCCGGCTTGATCTCGCCAAGGCGAAGGACCTGCTGGCCCAGTCGTCGGCTCCCGACGGCGGATCGCTGGAACTCGTCTATGACTCGGGGAGCGATGAAGACACCCTCGTCGCCCAGGTCTTCCAGGCAAACCTGGCAGAGATCGGATTCGATCTGCAGTTGAGCGGTCTCGAAACGCTGGCTTTCATCGACGCAGCATGGTCGCTCGAGTCGGACATGGCGATGTGGACATACGGCGCAATTCAGCCAGACTCGGCCGATCCGATGAACTGGATTATGGCCACCGTCTGGCTCTTCTCCGGCTACGAGACCGATACGTTGCTCGACCAGTTCTTCGCGTACGCGGAGGCTGAAACGCCGGCGGAGCAAGAAACAATCGTTGCCCAGATCCAGGACGATGCGATCGACGCCGCAGCAGCCATTGCGTATGCGCAGGGATCGTATCTCCACGCCGTCAACCCGAACCTTTCGGGCTTCTGGTCGGCACCCTGGGGTCTGTACTACTACGACACGATCTCGGGATAGCAGCTAGCCAATAGCCGAATAGGGTGGGCGTCGGGCGACCCCGGCGCCCACCCCCTGACAATCAAGGAGCGTCTTGGGAAGGTTCAGCTTCATTGCGAAGCGTCTTCTGCAGGTGATCCCGATGATGCTCGGGATCATCCTCGTCGTGTTCCTGCTCCTGCAGATCACACCGGGCGACCCCGTGCGCCAGATCGTCGGACTCCGTGCGACGGAGGAACAACTCGACGAAGTACGCGAAGAGATGAGCCTGGACGACCATGTGCTGGTTCAGTACGGTCGTTACGTCGCTCTGATAGCGCAAGGCGACCTCGGATACTCCTACAAGTCGAAGCAACCCGTCACGTCGCTGATCAGAGATCGCATGGTCGTGACCGCATGGCTGTTGACCGCTGGAATATTCCTGACACTGCTGATCTCCATTCCCGCGGCGATCGCGGCTGCTCTCTACCGTGGGCGGGCGGCCGACCAGGTCATCCGCGGCGCCGGACTCCTCGGCCTGAGCATGCCCGCGTTCTGGGTCGGCGTCATGCTCCTCCTCCTCGTTGCGCTCCCCACCGGATGGTTCCCTCCCGGCGGATTCGGGGAGACGTTCGGCGAGCGGATCAGGTCGATATTCCTGCCGGCGCTGACGCTGGCCCTCGGATCCTCTCCCTTCATCATCCGCAGTCTGCGCGCCTCAATGATCTCGGTGTTGAACTCGGACTACGTTGCCACGGGGCGCGCCAGCGGCGGTTCCCGCCGCCGCCTCATCCGGCGTTTCGTGTTCCGCAACGCCGCGGTCTCGAGCGTGACCGTGCTGGCTCTCGAGATCGGTTTCCTCCTCTTCGGTGCGGTCGTCATCGAGACGACGTTCGCCCTACCGGGGTTGGGACAGGGCCTGGTGCTGGCGGCGCGCGGTCGTGACCTTCCGGCAATCCAGGGATACACGCTCCTCTTCGCCGTGATCGTGGTGGCCGTGTATCTGCTCTCCGATATCGCTCAAGCCATGCTCGACCCGCGCGTGGAGATCGAATCATGACCTTCAACGAGTACTTTCCGAGCCCGTCCGACGACAGCTCCTCAGAGCAGCCCCTGGACTCGGGGGGAACGCCACCCGACGAGCGGGGCCTCTGGCGTCGCATACCGATGAAGGCCAAGATCGGTGGGGCCATCGTGCTCCTGTATGTGCTCGTCGCTCTCTTCGCCCCTGTCATCGCCACTCATGATCCGATCGAGATCGATCCCGTCACTCGACTTGCGTCTCCGACGGCGGAGCACATCCTCGGCACCGATGAACTCGGACGTGACATCTTCTCCCGCATTGTCTATGCGACCCGAGTGGATCTCCCGCTCGGTTTCCTCGGAGCGTTTCTCCCGGCACTTCTCGGAGTCGCCCTCGGAGCCATGGCCGGCTACTTCGGCGGGTGGGTAGATTCGGTGATCATGCGTGTGTCCGACGTCGTTCAGGCTTTCCCTGCCTACATACTGATCATCGCCCTCGTCTTCGCCCTCGGTCAGGGTGCCAGTTCCATCATCTTCGCCTTCACGATCCTGGGCTGGGTCGCTTACGCCCGACTGGTGCGGAGTGAGGTGCTGCGCGTGCGTACCCTCGACTACGTTCACGCCGCTCGTGTTGCCGGTTTGTCGCGATTCCGAATCCTCAGAGTGCACGTGTTCCCCAACGTCATCAGCCAGGCGCTCGTCTATCTGCCATCCGACATCGTGTTCGCCACGCTCGCCCTGGCCGCATTCTCCTTCCTTGGCTTGGGCATTCCTCCGCCGACCCCGGAGTGGGGAGCGATGATTGCCGAGGGCCAGCCGTTCATCCGCACGAACTGGTGGTTTGCCACCGTTCCCGGTCTCGTGATCGTGGGACTCGGACTCGGGATGTCGCTTGTGGGCGAATCCGCGGAGGAGGCCTTGGAACGATGAGCGAGCACCTCCTCGAAGTCTCCGATCTGCGAGTGACGATGCAGCGTCGCGGTGTCCCCATCACCCCTGTAGACGGCGTGTCCCTAACTCTCGACCGTGGCGAGATCCTTGGTATCGCAGGGGAGTCCGGTTCGGGGAAGACGCTCACTCTTCGCGCCATCCTCGGCTTGCTGCCGCGCGGCGGGGTCGCTGAGGGTGATCTCCGGTTTGCCAGCGATGGCGGCCGGCCTGCGCCTTATGTGCCAACAGACGTACACGGCCACGGCATCTCGATCGTGTTCCAGGAGCCGATGACCGCCCTCAACCCAACAATGCGGGTCGGTGACCTCATCGCTGAGGGCCCCCGCATCCACCAGGGAATGAACAAGGCGGACGCCAGAGCCAGGGCCATCGAGTTGATGCGCCTCGTCGGGATACCCACGCCGGAGCGACGAGCACGCATGTGGCCACATCAGCTCTCCGGGGGGCTCCGCCAGCGCGTGATGGTTGCCACGGCGCTGTCCACCGAGCCGAAGCTCGTGCTGTGCGACGAGCCGACCACTGCTCTCGACGTTTCCGTCCAGGACCAGATTCTCGGTCTCCTCCAGGACCTACGCATGCGGTTCGATATGGCGATCATCTTCGTTTCACACGACATCGCCGTGCTCGGCGAACTCTGCGACCGTCTCGCCATCATGTACGCGGGTCAGATCGTCGAAATCGGGCCCACCGATGACGTCATATCCAGACCCAACCATCCGTACACGGCAGCGTTGATGGCGTCGGTCCCCTCCTTCCAGGGGACCTCGGAGGAGCTACAGGGCATCCCTGGTCACCCGCCGGATCCGGCTGCCTTCGCTTCGGGTTGCCGCTTCGCTCCCCGCTGTGCGTTCGCTCGAGAGGACTGCAAAGAGGCGTCCTACGAGCTGACACCCACGTCAGACGACCGCGCGACTTCCTGTATTCATCCAGAAGTGTTGGCCCAACCATGACGGCGCTTCTCGAAGTTCAGGGCCTGACCGTCAACTTCCGGATCGGGTCGGCGATGGCAGCCCGCCTGCGCGGACAGCCACCCCCCGACCTCAAGGCGGTCGACAACGTCTCGTTCGAGGTCGAGCGATCGGAGTCCGTGGGGATCGTCGGTGAGTCGGGCTGCGGGAAGTCGACCATCGCCAAGGCGATCGTCGGTCTCGTTCCGATCTCTGCAGGTTCGATTGAACTCGACGGGATTCCCCTCACCGAGAAGCGAGACCAGGCAACGACACGCCGGATCCAGATGGTCTTCCAGGATCCCGGATCATCGCTCAATCCCTCGCTCACGGTCGAGCGCACACTTGCCGAACTACTCCGGGTCCACAAGATCGTCCCAAAGGACCAGGTCCCGGAGCGGTGCGGCGAACTCATGGACCTCGTCGAACTTCCCCGTTCGCTACTACGCGCATACCCCAAGAGTCTGTCGGGCGGTCAACGTCAGAGGGTCGCCATAGCCCGGGCCCTGGCTCTCGATCCCGAGATCCTCATAGCGGATGAGGCCGTCGCCGCTCTCGACGTCTCCGTCCAGGCACCCATCCTGAACCTGTTCAACTCCCTTCGTCGCGACCTCGGTCTCACGTTGCTGTTCATCTCCCACGACCTCGCCGTCGTACGACACGTCTGCGATCGCGTGGTCGTGGTGTATCTGGGCACGGCCATGGAAGACGGACCCACTGAGCAGATCTTCAACGATCCCCGCCACCCGTACACGAGGGCGCTGATGGCAGCCGCACCGAAGTTCGGGGTCAAGAAGGAACCCGGCAAGTCTGCGCTAACCGGCGAGCCTCCGAGCGCTCTCGATCTCCCGTCGGGTTGCCGGTTCCGGACTCGGTGCCCTTTGGCGCAGGACATCTGTGCCGAAACGGAGCCCGACCTCGTGGAATCCGAAACCGACGCCGAACACCTCGTCGCCTGCCACTTCGGATGGACCGAGGCCCCGGCGTGAGCCAGCGACGAGTCCTCTTCAACGGCTCGATCTACACCGCAGATCCTGACAGGGCGTGGACGCAGGCGATCGCCATTCGGGATGGCGGTATCGAAGCAGTCGGAAGCGACGGCTCAATCCGACGGTCGGGTACCGAAGAGATCGATCTCGGTGGTCGCACGGTCGTGCCGGGTTTCATCGATGCCCACAACCACTACCTCGCTACCGGCGAGATGCTCGCACAGATCGACGTCAAGTACCCGACAGTCACCTCGGTCGACGATCTGGTCGCGGTGATCGCCCGCGCCGCAACCACTACACCGGTCGGCGAGTGGATCCATGCGACCGGGTTCGACCATGCGAAGTACGGGGAGACGCCGACCCGCTGGGACCTCGACAAAGCCACCGGTGAGCACCCCGTCGCCGTACTGCACGTCTCCGGACACTACGTGCTCGTGAACAGCGCCGCCCTCGCAGCACGGAACCTGAGCGACGACACCCCGGATCCGCAGGGTGGCAAGCTGGTTCGAGATGATCGTGGGCGTATCACGGGCCTCTGCCTCGATGCGGCCATGGGTCTCATCATCCCGACGGCGGTCGACATCGGATCACACGGTCCGAATTTCCATGTTGAGGCAACGCTCGAGGACCTCGTTGCCGCCGTCAACCGTGCGGGCCGGGCCTTCGTCGCCGCCGGACTGACCACAGTGTGCGATGCCCAGGTGACGAGCCGCGAGCTGCGTGGTTATCGAGAGGCGTACCGGAGGGGTGATTGGTGGGTGCGGACAGCCTGCATGCCCCTCTCCCATCAACTCGACGAGTACGGGACGATCGGACTGGCCGGACCGTTCGGGAACGACGAGTTCTGGATCGGTGCCATGAAGTTCTACGCGGACGGGTCACTCATTGGGGGAACGGCAGCGTTCTGGGAGCCGTACGGCGAGCACGGTGAGTTCGGTGGCAGCCTGTTCTGGGAAGAGGACGAACTGCGCAGCATGATCATGGAGGCCCACTCTCAGGGGTGGCAGGTCGGCGTGCATGCTCAGGGTGATCGGGCGATCGACGCCACTCTCGACGCCATCGAAGCGGCGGGTCTCGCTCATCCACGACCGGATGCCCGCCACCGTATCGAGCATGCCGGTTGCCCCACGCCGAATCAGGTCCAACGCATGGCGGACCTCGGAGTCATTGCGGTGAATCAGCCGGGCTACCTCTACGACAGCGGTGACGAGTTCCTCGAGCGCCTGGGCGATCGAGCCCACATGATCCAGCCGTTCCGCGCCGAACTCGATGCCGGAGTCAAGGTGGTCTTGAGCAGTGACTCGGACGTGGCGTCCTACCGGCCGCTCGACACCATCTCCGCCGCTCTCCGGCGCAAGACGTTCAAGGGTCTCGACATTGGATCGGACCAGAGCCTTGACATCGAAGAGGCCGTCCGAGCACACACGATCGACGCTGCCTATGCCCTGTTCGTCGAGGACAGGCTCGGTTCGATCGAGCCGGGGAAGCACGCCGACCTGGTCGTCATCGACGGCGATCTCTTCGACACACCGTCCGAGGAGATTCCGAATCTGCCGATCTGGATGACAGTGATCGGCGGAAAGGTTGTGTACGACGGGGCCTGAGAGGAACTGCACGGAGGTGCCGCATGATCGATGAATTGGCCTATCTGAGTGCGACCGATGCCGTTGCCGCATTCCGCAGCCGCGATCTCTCTCCCGTCGAACTCCTCGATGCGGTGATCGCCAGAGCCGAAGCAACCGAACCTCTGGTCAACGCTTTCACCGACACCTACTACGAACAGGCCGCGAACCAAGCTCGTCTCGCAGCGAACGCCTATGCCACAGGAACTGCCCGCCCCCTCGAGGGGCTGCCCGTCGCCGTGAAGGACGAGCCGCAGATAGCCGGACAACGATTGACCCAGGGTTCCGTGTTGTTCAAGGACGAGATCGCAACCAAGACCGATCCGATAGCGCAGCGCATCATCGACGCAGGAGGAATCGTCCATGCTCGGACGACGACACCGGAGTTCTCGTCGGCCGTCGTCACGTGGAGCTTCGCCCACGGCATCACGCGTACGCCGTGGAACCTCGCCATGACGAGCGGCGGATCGTCCGGGGGCTCGGGGGCAAGTCTCGCAGCGGGATCTTCCATCCTGGCCAGCGGCAGTGACATCGGCGGCTCCATCCGTATCCCCGCCGCGATGAACGGTCTGATCGGGTTCAAACCGCCGTGGGGTCGTGTCCCCGAGTTCTGGCCGTGGAACCGGGAACCGTACGCGGCTTCGGGGCCGCTCGCCCGCACCGTATCGGACGTCGTCCTCTTCGAGAACGTCATCTCGGGACCCCTGGTCGGCGACATGTACTCGCTTCCGCCCCTCGAACTTCCTGCCACGTACCCGGCTCTTGCCGGAATGCGGATCGCCCTCAGCCCCGATCTCGGCTTCTTCAACCCGGACCGCGAGACCATCGAGGCACTCGAAACGACCGACGAGACGTTGCGCTCACTCGGCGCTTCGGTGGATCTGATCAAGCTGGATTGGACAGATCGGGCACTGGAGACGGCCGAGACCCATCTCCAGTTCCTCATGGGCAGCATCCTGAGAGGGTCCGTCCCCGAGGAGAGTTACGACGCCCTGACACCATACGTCCGGGACTTCTTCAACGAGGATCCGGTCTCCGTCGAAGAGTGGATCGAGAGCTGGAAGTACGCCGACGAGATGTACGCGGAGTTGCAGAAGAAGGTGTTCCTCGCTGGCTACGACGTGCTGGTGTGTCCGACCGTTGAGAGCACCTCGATTCCAGCCGACTTCGGCCGGCCGGGGTCGGGGAGTACGGCCAGCCTCACCGACATGCTCGCCGTGGTCATGACCGTCCCCTTCAACGTGCTCGGAAAGCTCCCTGTGCTCAACATGCCCATTGGCATCGCCCCGAGCACGGGTGTCCCGATCGGCATGCAGATCGTCGGCCCACCGAACGCCGACCCCATCCCGTTCCGACTGGCCGCGGGTCTCGAGGGTGCGAACGGTCCTCTCTTCGACCGGATGAGGCCAGGCCTCTCCTGACCACCAGCCGGTGGAGGGGGATGTACTACCTTGTCGGTCGTGATTGTGGCTATCACCCGCCCCACGGGCGCGGAACTTCGCGACTGCGAACTGACACACGTCGACCGGATTCCGATCGACGTGGCACGAGCCTGTGTGCAGCACAACAACTACCTGGAGGTGTTGCGCTCCCTCGGCGTGAAGGTCGTCGGATTGCCCCGGCTTCCCGGCCATCCGGACGCTGTCTTCGTGGAGGACACGGCGCTCGTCTTGCCCGAGGTCGCTGTGTTGCTGCGGCCCGGTGCCGAGTCACGACGGGGGGAGGTGCCATCCATGGCGGCAACTCTTGCCGACTATCGAGAGTGTCGTGAGATGGAGGCGCCGGCAACGCTCGACGGAGGCGACGTCCTCGTCTTCGGCAGGGAAGTGCTCGTGGGGCAGACGACCCGATCGAACCCTGCCGGGATAGCCGCGCTGACCGATCTGCTGTCACCGTTCGACTACACGGTTGAGACAGTCCCGGTTCGCGGCGTCCTGCACTTGAAATCCGCTGCCACCGTCGTCGACGATGAGACGCTGATCGTGTTCTCTCCCTACGTCGACCTGACCGGTCTCGGTGCCGGGCTCCTCGAGGCTCATCCCGACGAGCCGCAAGGAGCCAACGTCGTGCGCGTGGGTGACACGCTGTTGGTCGACGCTTCCGCGCCGCAGACCGTTGCCATGTTGGCGGCACACGTCGACAACATCGTCGAGATCCATGTCGACGAGTTCGCCAAAGCCGAAGGCGCCATCAGCTGCAAAGGCATCATCTTCGAGGCGTGAATCCTCGCTCTCGGAGTGCGCTGTTCAACGCCACCGACCAGTCTCTCCCCTACGTTCGTGCCCCCCAGGGCGGCCACTCCTCCGGGGAGATGAACGCGTCCGGGAATGGCTTGGCCTCGGGTTGGTCGCTGGCTGCCAGACCTCCCTCGTACCAGGGGATCTGATCGACGCACTCAACCAGTTCGTAGACCATGGACTTGAGCGTGCAGGGAACGGCACCGGCTTGATAGAGACGTCGCAATGCGGGACCGGGATGGGACTCGGTGGTGAATAGGCAGTCCTCCAGCAAGAATACTTCGTAACCCATCTCCCGGAGTTCCAGCGTCGACTGCATGACGCAGACGTCCGTCTCGGAGCCGGCCACGGCGAACTGCCGCGCGGGGGACCGCTCGATCGCCTCGCGGATCTCGGGTTCGGAGGCACTGCCGAAGTAGTTCTTCACGTACCTCTCGCCGCCCGCAGGGAACAGCGCCTCAAGCCTGTCGGGGAGTTCACCGTTCTCAGCGACCGGCTTCTCGAACGTGGCGATCAGAGGCAAATCCATCCAGTCCGTCAGCATCAGCAGGTGCTCGAGTCGCATCAGGAGCGACTCGCGTTCCTCGTCCCGATCGGCGAACGCGTAGTCCAG